>JAGQIY010000757.1 GCA_020430865.1 Myxococcales bacterium | reverse complement strand
GAGGGGACCGCTGCCGAGCCCCGTCAGGAAGAACCCTCCGCTCGGGAGCGCTGCGGCGGCCATCACCTCGGGCTCCTCGATGACGGGATCCTTCAGCGTTCGTTCCCAGAGCAGCTTGCCGGCGGCGTCCAGACGCAATAGCCGTGCGGAACCGCTAGCGATGCCGCCCGCCGAAGGGCTGCCGGTGATCAGCGCGCCACCGTCGCTCGTCGGCGTCACCGTCCAGCTGGTGCCGCGGGCGTACTGGAAGGCGTCGCTGTACTCCCAGCGCTTCTCCCCCCCGGAGTCCACTGCGAAGGCCTTCACGGGACCGCCGGCGCCGTCGATCCAGGTCTGACTCACGATCACCGCGAGGTCCGCCGAGACGTAGCTTCCCACCACGCGCTCGTCCCTGGATTGACCGATGACGGGCGGCTCCTCGCCGAACACCTCGCTGAAGCGCGGCTCGCCCCGCTGGGTGAAGCCGTAGACCACCACGTCCTTGTCGGCGCCGGAGTGTGGCTCTTGCGAGCCGATCACCAGCAGCGCGTCGCCCACGACGTGCGCCGCCGCCGGCCAGAAGTCCTCCTCCGTGGCGATGGAAGCGCGCCAGGTGAAGGGCGCGACGCCCGCGTGGTACTCCAGGGTCAGGCGTCGAGGGCTGCCGTCGCCTTGCCCAACGGCCAGGAAGCCGTCGTCGTGGGCCGTGATCAGACTGACCCTCTGGTTCATTGCTGCGCGGAATATCTCGTCGCCTCGAGCGTCGAAGTGCTCGAGGGAGCTGGAGTCACCGGAGAGACTGCGGAAATGCGTGGCGACGATGGGGCCACCGTCGAACCAGAGCAGCGCCTGACCGGCGCGCTCGTCGATGCGTTCGTCCACGACGTGCCACTCCTCACTCGCCGCGCACACCGCCCTGGGCTCCTCGTCTTCCGGCGCGATCACGCGACCGCAGCCGAGCGCCAGCGTCAGCGCGCCAGCGCCGCAGATCAACCTGAGTGCGATGGTGTGACTCATTCTCCCTCTGCTAGTTCGCGAGCGGCGCGCGGCTCTGCAGGTAGCTGTCCAGGGCCTGCATGTACTCCGTCTGGGCTTCATCCTTAGGGAAACAGGCGAAGGGGCGTGTGGCGGGTGCTTCGTCCATTGGATTGTGCTCGTAGGCGTCCTCGCAGCTGAAACCTGTGGGGCAGCGACGGGTATCGTCGCACTTCTTGTGGCAGCTGGTGAAGGGGCCCAGCCCGCTCTGGTGCTCGTCTTCGACGCAGGAGCGACCGCCGGACGGCTCACGAGTCAGGCACTCGTTGAACTCCTGACAGCCGAGCTCCAGCTGACGCAGGCACTCGGGTTCCCAGGCGTCGATGCCGTCGCCCGTCATGCTGGGAGACTGACAGTCGAAGTCGTTGCGCTGCAGGATCAGATCGGGTCCCAGGCGCGGGGAGCACTCGCAGGCGGCGAGGATCAGCTCGTCGGCGCGGCGTGAAGGCACGTTCGCGAAGCGCGCGACGACCCTCGGTCGCGGGCTGCCGTTGGGCCACTCCGCGTGCAGGCGCACCAGGTTCGGGAACCAGACGAACGATGCGTGCAGCGCGCTGCCCTCGCTGAAGCGCCACTTGAGCGAGACGTCGCCAAGGCGCGCGGAGACCTTCGGATGAATCCCCGCGGATTCGTCGTCCACGCTGATGCGCCACGCCGGGACGCCGAAGTAGCTCAGGCCCACGCAGCGCACCCTCACCCAATCCCCTGCTGCCCGAGCCTCGCATCCCAGGGCTGGGCCACCCTCGAGCCGCAGCTGCTCCCCCGACTCGAAGTCCTTGTCGTTCGGCTCGCCGCCGCTGGCTCGGGCTTCGCTCGGCTCTGGCTCCGGAGAGGGCGCGACGAGCACTGGTTGCCGAGCAGGGGGTGAGCCCCCGCCACAGCTCCACGCCGCGAGACAGGAGGTCACCATCAGCGAGCACGCCAGAGTCGCCCGCAGCGTCCGAGTCATGAGCGAGAGCTTAGAACTTTACCAGCTCCACGGTCACGGCATTGGGCTGACCGGGAAGCCCGTTCTGTGGGCCAGCGTTCTCGGGGCCGACGATCCCGCAGCTGCCCTTACGAATCGTGATCTGGGTGGCGGTGATGTTGTAGTCGCCGGACTGCGACGAGACGAAGGTCGTGTAGGTGTCCTCGCGCGCCGGCAGGTAGTAGAGCCCGCTGCAGTCGCCTTGACCCGTGTAGGTGATGGTCTCTTCGTAGGCGCTTCCCCTGATCTCGACCTCGCCGTCGCAGATCGGCTCGTGAGTCTCCGAGTCGATGACGTACACCGCGGGCTGAGCGCTCGAAGCCTCGCAGCTCTGCTCATCGCCGCACGCCGCCACCACGCCCGACGTCGTCAGCACGAAGCCGAGCAGCGCGACCCTCACCCCAAACCCTGCGGAAAAGTGATCCAGCTGCGCCATGCCGAGAGGCTATGCGAGGGGGAGACGCCTGGCCAGGGCGCGACGCGGGTGTCGGCGGTGCGCTCCTCACGTTCAGTCGACGAGCGGCGTGAGTCCGAGCCTGAGCGGGACCGCGCACAGCGCCTGGCGTTCGCCCGAGGCCTTCGCTTCAGCACAGCGTGACGGCGAGCCTTCCAGACGCAGGCGCTCGACGCCCGACGGCAGCTGCACGCCGGTCCTGAACCAGGGCTCGGGAGTCGAGAGGCGCGCGGCGGGGCCGCTGGTCAGCGTGAAGCCGCCGACGTCGATGCGGGTGACGACGTGGGTCGCGCGAGCGCAGTCTGGTCCCGTCAGGCTCGCGCGGCGCAAGTCGGGTGCGGGCGCGAGCACGAGCTGCCCCACGATCAGCGCGTCGGCGCGCAGCCCGGCACCCTCGAGCTGCCCCGCTGCGGCCCTTGTGCCGAGGGGAAGCTTCTTGAGCAGCTGCCGAGCGCTGCCCGCGACCACGGTCACCTCCTGGACGCCTGATCGGTAGTCGTAGTGCGAACCCTCACCCCCACAACCGGAGAGGACTTCGAGCCTGAGCTCGCAGGCTCTGGTTTCGTACCGCACGGCAATGGCACCGCGGTCTTCACTGGCCGCCAGAGCAGCGCGCACGTCGTCGGCGAGCATCAGGCCTGGCGCTGGTTCGACCTGTACCGTGGGGCAATGGTCCGGGGGCGGCAGCTCCGGGGACGGTGAGGAGCCGGCACAAGCGCACCCGAGCAAGCACGACGAGCCCAGAGCGCACAGCCTGCGGAGCATCCGCCGAGGCTACCACTCGACGCGTTGCCTCAGTCTGGTTTGGGGGGGAGGGGATCGTCTCTGCCTACTGAAATTCAGAAATATCGCGGCAGTAGACCGGGAACTCCAAGCGCTGTCGCACGACGTCGCATGGCACCGGTGGTGCGACGACGTTGAGGTACACCAGGGAGGGGGCTGAAGCGAGGTACTCGAGCGTCGTCCGGTCGACGGCGTAGTGGGTGAGCCCTAGCCAGCGCAAGTGAGGCAGCGTGCTCAGTGGCTTCACGCTCTGCGCGGTGACCTGCGTTCCACCCACTTCCAGCTGTCGGAGCTCCGAGAGCGTGCTTGCCCACTCGCGGATCACCGAGTCATCGACCTCCAGGTTGTCGCTCGCGTCGAGCACGCGGAGCTGCGAGAGGCGCCCGAGCTTCTTCAGCCCGACCGGGGACACGAACGTCTTGCTGATGACCAGCCTCTCGAGCTGCGTCATGCGGCTCAGCACTTCCGCGGCGTCGTCGTCGATCCCGGCCAGGATGAGCGAGACCTCCTTCAGCCGTGGGAACTCCGCGAATCCGCTGAGCTCCGCGCCGCCGAACTCGTGGGGCCCGAGAGCCAGGCGGACCAGCTGCTTGGCGCGGTGCAATGCGCTGAATTCAGCCGGGCTGAGCTCATCGAAGTAGGAGAAACCTTCGAGCTCCGGGAGCTTCGAGATCTCCTCGATCGCCGCCTCGTTCACCGAGCAGGCCTTGAACGTGAGCTGACGCAGCTTGCGCAGGCGAGCGAACGACTGGGCAACGCTCTTGGTGAACCGACAGCCTCGAACCGTCAGCTCGGTGAGGTGCGGGAACTCTGCGAGCTCTCTCAGCGATTCGTCGGTGAGGGGAGTGTTGAGCGCCTTCAGCCGAGTGAGGTGCGCGAGCGGCAGGTACTCGTGCAAGAAGCCGACCTTCAGCGACTCGAGGTGGGTGAGTCGCTCCAGATCTGGGACCACTTCAGCGGTCAGGCGCGCCTGGAGGTCGAGCGTGATGAGTCGTGGAGTCAAGCCGCGCAGCACCGAGTTCGCGTTGGGCGCGTCGGTCACCAGCTTCAGGTAGCGGAGGCCCTCGAGCTTGCTCGAGTCGGGGAGCGTCTCCGTCGTTGCCCGAAGGTTCGCGTCGAGCAGCTGCACCTCGCTGAGGTGCTCGACGCGCTTGGCTGCGTCGGGGGTGCTGATCCTCAGCCGGACAGCGACCGGGACGCGAGCAGCGACCTGATTGAGGGCGACGAGCAGTTCGACGCTGGGGTCATTCAGGGTGACCCCCAGCGGCCCATCGATCGCGCCGAGTAGCCCGCGAGCCTCGGGGTAGTCGAGGTTCAGCCACACGACGCGACCATCGAGCGTCGCCGTGTAGCGGTTCTCGAACCGCAGCTCGTCGAACTCCGCCTCCGAGATGGGGAGCCAGAGCTCGTGGGATGGGAACTCGGTCCAGTGCGCGTGGGGGAGCTCCACGGCCACGTTCGGTTCCGTGGTCGGCGCGGGTGAAGGCGCGCGGATCGGAACGACGACGCGTGGCTCGGAAGGCGCGGGTGAACAACCGACCATCAGCCCCAGCGCGACCAGCGTGCCTCTCACCCCCACCCCTCCCTGATTAGCCTGAGTCGTCCCCTGGATCCACCAGGCATGCGCAGCGCGCCTCGCGCAGAACCCTTGAAGTCGGTCCGGCAAGCTGGACCGGTCAGTACGGAGCTCAGTAGTGCGCGGACTCGATCGCGCGGCGAACGTCCTTCGCCTCGTACATCACCGCGTAGAACCCAGCGCTCCGCCGCAAGGAGATGTCGCCGTCTCCGAGCCTCCACAGGGCGACGCCCACCTTTGGCAGCAACGAGGCAGCTGGACGCGCCTCTCCGTCGGTGCGCCAGTACTCTGGCTCGCCATACTTGCTCGAGAGCATCGCGAGAGGGTCTCGCTCGAAGTACAGCATCACACCGACGATCGTTCCGCCAAGCACGTCGACCGCGATGGTCGGATTCATATCCGTGAGGATCACGGGGGGCGAGGAGCCGCGCATCATCGCGCGGAAGCGCTGTCCCGACAAGGCGCGCCCCGACAGCGTGCCAGCCGCTCGGCTCCGAGGCATCACATACCGGGTCGCGTCGCGGGACCGATGGTCCAGTCGCTGCCGAGGAAGCTGGGGAAGCTGCCGTCGAAGGCCGAGCGAACGTAGCTCGTCGTGAGCTGGTTCAGGTTCCCTATGCCGGAGATGGGATTCGAGAAGGTGATCGGCGGCGAAGCCGTCAAGGGGGAGCTGGCGCCTCCGAGGATCGAGACGAAGTCCACGGTGTTGCTGGTGTCATCAGGATCGCAGACACCCTGGCAGAGCCTGACTGCTCCCCGTTCGTCGTCCTGCCAGCCGAGATTGTCCGCGAGCTGGACGTCGTTCGATGAGACCGGCGTCTCCGTCACGTAGAGCACGCCGTGTGCTGGGACTTGTTGAACGGGCAGGGGCTGGTTCAGGTGCCTGACGACCTCGCTGCAGCCAAGCGAGCACACGGTCTCGATGTGGGAGAATCGCAGGCCAAGGCCAGCGGTGCTCGCGGCGCAAGTGGGGTGCTGGTTCTTCAGCACGACGTAGTCGGGAGCACCGTAGTTCACCTCGACGATGCGTAGCGAGTCGCTGAGCGCGGCGGGGGACGGGCAGGTCGAGCAGACACCCGCATCGCAGGTCTTTCCGAGGGAGGTGCAGTCGGTACCTCCAGCCACGTAGCCCGAGCCCTGAGCGTCGCAGGTGGTCGCCACGTTTCCGTCGCACGTCGCCGCGTTCGGAGTGCAGATCTGATCGAGGCACGCGGGCGATCCGCCATCGCAGTACTGCGAGGCGCCGCACTGCTGGACGAGCGTCGCGCTCTGGCCCGTCGCGTCGCACTGCTTCACGGCGTTGCCATCGCAGAACCGTGAGCTGGGCGTGCACAGCTGGTCTCGGCATTCCCCGTTGAAACACTGCTGGCCGGAGGCGCTGCAGTCGGTGCGCTCGAGCACCGTGAGCCCGTCGGTCGAACACTCCAGGGCGGTCTGGGTGCCCGGTTCGCAGTACGTCTGCCCCGCCTCGCACGCCCAGCCGGCGCACGTGGCCGAGCCGTCGCTCGAGGTACACGTCTCTGCCGGGCCGCAAGCAGTCGGCGTGGAGAAGCCATCGCCCACTTCGTTGCAGGTGAGGATGGCGTTGCCACTGCAGCTCGTCGCGCCCGCCGAGCAGACGTCGAACTCACACTTGCCCGCGCTGCAGTGGAACTCCGCCGGGCACTGATCGTGGGTCAGGCAGTCGACGCAGACCCCGAGCGCCTTGTCGCAGAGCTGGTTCTGCGGCGTGCACTGGTTGTCGCTGACGCAGTTCGGCTTGCACTCCGAGGCGATGCAGGAGTTGTCGGCGGGGCAGTCGGCGTCGCCGACGCACGCCACGCACCAGCCCTTGGCCGGATCGCACACGTCGCCGACCTCGCAGTCGCGGGAGTCCGAGCAGGCGGTGTGCGAGACGCAGCGCTGGTTCACGCACTCACCGGCCGCTCCGCAGTCTGCGGCGGCGGTGCACTCCACGCAGACGTGGCTCACGACATCGCAGATCTGGAGGCCAGCGTCGTTGTCGGCGCAGTCCAGGCTGGTCGAGCAGTCAGGCTGCTCGATGCAGCGCTGGTCCTTGCAGATCTGCCCGGCGTCACACTGCGAGCTGAACAGGCACTCGACGCAAAGGCTCGAGACGGAGTCGCAGTACCCCTCCGTGCAAGGCTGCTCGGCGCTGCAGGGGCCGCCAGTGCCGCCGCCACTGCCGCCACTGCCACCGCTGCCAGTGCCACCGCTGCCACCGCTCGACTCGTAGAGCCCATTGGATGGACTGGCTCCCCCACAGCTCACCACCACCACGCATGCCATCCAGGCCAACAGAGTCCGCACGACCAGAAGTCTCCGGGAGAACGCCGCGCGGCGCAACGGACGATCCCCCTGGCCTGCCGAACCACGCGGTCCCGGGCTCGGATCACGCAAAAACAGTCGCCTCGCGGTCGCACGAAACCGCACGGTCTCAAAGAAGCGCAGTCTCCCAAGAAGCGCAGTCTCTCAGAAGCGCAGTCTCAAGAGGCGCAGGCTCTCTGAGAAGCCCAGAAGCGCCGAGCCACCCACAGGGAGTATTGTCGCCGAGCCCGTTTCCTGCTCTAGCAGTCGGATCATGCGTATTCTCCCCTCTCTCCTCGCCTGCGCCGCGTGCGCGCTCCTGACCTTCAGCTGTGGTAGCGACGACGACGGCTTCACCGACGGCAACGCCGACCCTCAGCGCGCCGAGTGCGAGACGCGGGCGGTGATGAGCTGCATCGGCAGCAACGGTACCTGCCACGAGTGGTACTCAGACGAAGCTGCCGATGCCCTCTACTCCACCTGCGTGCAACTCGGAAACGTCATCAGTGACGAGCCGTGCCCGGAGAGCTACTCCGAGTGCTGCATTCACGTTGAAGGCTCCTACGACTACCCTGAAGGGATCTGCATCACCGCCAGCGATCCCGATGCCTCCAGCTTCGAAGGCATCTGTGAGAGCACCGATGACGAGCCCCAGAAGTGGTGCGGCAGCTGATCCCCAAGTCGACTCGAGCTTCGTCTCACCATCACTCGGGTTTGGGGGTGAGGTGCGCCGCAGCGGGCAGCAAGGCGTCGTATTTCCGCGTGGTCTCAGCTCACCGCCTGCAGGATCTTCTTGCCCTGCAGCTTCGCGATCCAGCGCGTCGCCGCCTCACCTCGATTGACTGACTCCAGCCGAAAAGATCCATCCGCACGCACGATGACTGTCGTCTTCATGCAGCGACCGCGAACGTAGTCCGCGTAGAAGTGGAGCTCACCGCCTTCGAAGCGCAGGTACCGGAGCAGGTCGCCCGCGCTCCACCGATCGGTCTCCTCGAAGTCGATGCCCGAGACTCCGCGAGGCCGCGCGTCGAGGAACGAGAGCATGCCGAGCGCGTAGATGAACCCGAACGCATAGTGCTGCACATCGTCGACGGGCTCGCCGTCCTCGTCCTCCTCGAGCCCAAGCCTCCCTGTAAGCCAAACGTGTTTGTCGTTCGCGGTGGTCGGCTCGATGCGCGTCTCCGTCACGGAGATCTCAGCCAGCGTCGCCTGGTGAAGCAGCTCGTACTCGATGGGTTCATCCGGGTCGCTGATCATGGCGACCCCGAGCGTACGCAACGACCGAGGGGAAACCAAGTGGGCCGTGCATGGGCAGAACTCACCCGGGTCCTTGTCCACACCATTGAGCCAGCCAGCTACCTGAATCCCACTACCGGGTAGCAGTCCTTCACGGTGCCATCACAGTCCTCAGAGGTTTCGTGTCCGAGCACGACCGCGCCACCACCTGCGGCGAGCTCCATGCCGCCTTGGTCGCGCACGCGGACGGTCCAGATCTCGTTGGCGTCGACCCGCTTTCCCTCCCACCTCCATTCGATCACGACCAGAACCCGCTGGGCTTCATCGAGTCCAAGCGAGCAATCCATGCCAAGCAGACCGTCGTCGTCCGGAAACGGACATTCAACCTCGCCGCGGGGTACCGTGGACGTCCAACACTGGCTATCGCGGCAGTATTCAACCACGACTTCACTCGTCAGCGGTGGGTCCAGCGATTCCCATGCGTATCCGAGATCCAATGAGACCTTCGCGTGGCCAGTACACTCACCGATCCCGGGGCACCCGCACCCCCCGATGACCATCGCAGCGCTATAGGCGCTCAGCGAACGAATCAACTTGGCTGACATCACCGCGTAGGATACCGGGTTTGGGGGGTGAGGTGCCTTGAAGAGCGGCGTGTTTCGACGTCGCGTGCTGCGTCGAAGTCACGTCGCTAGGCAACGATGGGCAAGTCACCCTCGCGCAGCTGGCTCAAGTCGTCGCGCAGCTCGACGACGGCGATCAGGTCGAACACCCCCAAGATTTCTGCGATGTAGTGCAGCGACGCAGCGCGCCGCGGGCGGCGCCCAAACTCCCGGATGTTCCACGTGGCAATGTTCAGGGACTCGTCGAGGCGCGAAGGTGGGACATTGGCCGCTTCCACGCGGCGCTTCAGCTCCAGGAGGCCCTTGGCGACGGTCTTGCTGAGCTGGCCGTGGTGCATGACCCGGCGTATCGGGGGGGGGAGGGGGGTGGTTGTCGGACAGGCGGCTTACTCGAGATCGACGTCCGACAAACTGACCATCAAACCTGGACGGCCGATTGCCG
>JAGQIY010000756.1 GCA_020430865.1 Myxococcales bacterium | reverse complement strand
GCGGTCGGCAATCCGTCGGCGGCAGACGACAGCGAGTATGAGCAACTGGGCAAGGCGGCGAAGGCGGCCTGCAGCGGCGGGAACACGGACGCCTGCATCTTCCTCTGCGGCAAGACGAGCTGCTAGCCTGTCTCGCGAGTTCCAGGGTTCGCGCGCCGCCGCAGGAGCCATCGCCTGGACTCCGCCGAACCCCCGCTCTCACGCGCCCAGCGCGGGCGCGGTGCGCTCGTGGATCCCTCGAGCGAACTCGGCACGCGCAGTGCGGAGGCGCGAGTAGACGGTGTTGGTCGGTGCCGAGATCAGTCGGGCGATCTCCGGCGCCGAAAGGCCCTGGAGCACATACAAGGAAAAGACCTCCCGCCGCTCGCGTGGCATGTGATCGAGGACTTCGCCGACGATGCGCCGCGCTTGCCCGAGCAAGGCCTGGTGCTCCGGCGACGCATCCTCCGAAGCAAGCTCGTCCGACACGGCGTGATCGAGCCGTGTCTTGCGGCGCTGGTTCGCGGCGACACGCAGCGCGAAACCGAACAGCCAGGGCTTGAGCGGTCGAGAGTCGTCGTAGCTGTCGCGCTTTCGATGAACCGCGATCAACGTCTCCTGGACAGCGTCTTCGAGATCCGCCCCAGGCACTCCGAGCCGACGCAAGCTCCGTCTGATGTAGACAGCCGACTCGACGAACCACTGACTCGTCAGAGGTTCCGCAGTGCGGGGGATGTGCTTTGTTTTCCACATGATAACTCGCTCCCACGACGCTTGGCGGCGTCGTGAATGGGTCTACCGACTTCGGTCGGATCAACTGCCATCAAAGCGGATCAAACCGCTGACGGGTCTTCCCTCACCCACAAACCCCTTGAAACTCGAGCACTTGGGTCCGCGAGTAAATCTGCGATCGCGCGCCGACGGATCCCCGGAGGCCACGACAAACCTGCTTCGAAACCCGGCGTCCGCGGACGCACAACAGACCTCGCTCCAACGCTGGGGCCGAGGCGCCTCGAAGGAACGGACTCATGCGCAAGCTCATCCCACTCATCGCATTCCTCTCACTGGCCGCCTGTGACAAGGGCAAGACCGACGACTCCACAGCAGGCGGCTCGGTCAAGGCGAACACGGCTGCGCCGGCGGCCAACGCCGACACCAAGGAGGTGACCCTCGATCCGCTACCGCTCAAGGCCAGTGTGCCCAAGAGCAGCATGGGCGCGATGGACATGTCCATCGCCGACAACCAGAGCGTGACCCTCGACGTCGGCGATGGCGCGTCGCTCAACGTGCAGCCAGCCAAGGAGGACTTCGCGGCAACCAAGAAGGGCTACGAGGGCGACACCATCCTCTTCCCGTTCAAGAAGTGGGTGAAGGAGGAGGCCAACCTCGCCATCTTCGAGTTCGAGAACGAAGGCAAGAAGGGCTACATCGGGTTTCAGCGCGTCGAGGTCGGCGGCAAGGCCTACAACTGCAAGACCACTGGCATGAACGGGCAGCCCAGCGCCGACAAGGCCGCCGAGCAGCTGAAGCACTGCTCGGACATCAAGGCAAAGTAGCGCGCTTCGCGGTGCCAGGATCAGTCCAGGAACGCGCAGGGTGCGGGACTGGAAGCGAGGCAGCGAGTCACACGCAGGCTTCAGTCGAGGCAATTCGCGTCTGCATGGACCTGGCAGCAGCTAGAAATTCTGGAAAAATCCAGGCAAGCGTTGAAGTTTCCGTGGGGTTACGGGAAACAGAGAGGTTCCGGAGGGTCTGACTGCTCGGCTTCGCAGAGGCTCCGGACCTCGAGACCATGTCCAGATTGCCCAGATCATCCCGCCCCGGCGTCACCGCTTGCTGCCTCACCCTTGGCCTGACCCTCAGCACGACCGCTCGCGCTCAAAGCCCGGAAGGGCAAGCCGCGAAGCGCAACGCCGGAACGCCTCAGGGCCTGGTCTCTCCCAAGTCGCTTGAAGAGTCGAAGGCCTCCAAGGCGCCCCACGAGACGCGTTTCCAGGTGGATCCAATCACTGACGGCGCGATCCTGAGCGTGAGCATCGGCTTCACGGGACTCCTGGAGTGGATCATCGGCACCGGAGAGCTCCAGCCGCAGCAGCCCGGAGATACGGATCGCCTGCTGCCAATCGATCGCGAAGTCGTCGAGCTGAAGCCCAGCTCGACGGCGAACACGATCTCCAACATCGGCGCGCTCAGCTCGGTCGCATACGCCGTGGGCTCCACCATCGAGGGCGGCCTCCACCACGGCACCCAGCGGGGGCTGGTCGACCTGACCTTGTACGCACAGACGGCGACGCTCACCTGGGCGGTGACCGACCTCGCGAAGATCGCCGTGCGGCGACCTCGACCGAGCGCCTATCGAGAGCGCGACCGGCGCCTGGAGCTGGGACTCGACCCGGATCTCTCCGGCACCGACAACGCGCTCTCCTTCTTCTCCGGACACGCGTCCATCACCGCCTCGCTCGCGACCACCGCGACCTACCTGGCGTTCGCTCGCGGTACACTCCTCCGCGGCTACCTGACCCTGGTGGGCGGCGCCACGCTCACCGGCGTCGTCTGCTGGGGGCGAGTCCACGGAGGCAAACATTTCCCCACGGATGTGATCGCCGGAACGATGGCTGGCATGGGCATCGGCTTGCTCGTGCCGCATCTGCATCGAGCCGAGGGCGAGGAGTCGCCGGTGTGGATCGGTCTGGCGCCGGTGCCTGGTGGTCAGGAGCTGAGCGTCAGCGGCGCCTTCTAGGCTAGAAGTAGCCGATCCCCTCGAGACCCAGGGTGCTGTCGCTGACCACCGGCACCAGGCCGCCACGCGCCAGGCCGTCGTCGCTCTGGATGCTCAACGGGTGGGAGTAGTGCAGGAGCTGCGGCAGGCCGTAGCCGATCCCGCCGCCCAGAAGCATGCCCACGATGTTGTCCGACAGGTAGTGACGATCCGTCGACAGGCGCAGGAACGAGCTGGCGGTGGCAACTCCGAGCCCGAGCACGCAGGTGCCGCTGTCCGCCAGCTCGGAGCCGTACCAGTCGAAGGCGCCGTGGTGAGCGCAGACCAGGCTCGCTGCGGCGAACGCGGCGGCCGTGTGTCCTCCCGGAAACCCTGAGTTCCTGGCCACCGGACAGTACTCGATGTAGTTCGGATCCTTGTCGCACTCGGGCACGCTGGGACGCTGACGCCCGATGAAGCGGTGCCCCGCCCGCGCGAAAAGGCCGGTCAGCGTCATCGCCTGGATGTTGATGAAGCTCACCTGCCAGGCGGTGTCGAAGTTCCAGTCATCGCTCAAGATGGGGGTCAGCACGCCGTCGAGCACGACCTGCACCTGGTTTGCGAGCGTGGTCGCGTCGCTCCAGTCCGAAGCTCGAATGCGCCCCGAGCGACTCTTCATGCGGAACGTGTCCCGTGCGGCGTCGTCGAACAGAATGCCCCCGGTCCAACCTGGCTCTTCCTTCACCGGCACGCCGAACTCGACGGCAGCGTAGAGACCGGCGACGAGCGCGGTCGCCGAATACTCCCAGATGTCGGCGCGACGATAGCGCCACTCCAGGCGACGCTCCTCCTCTTCGAAGGGCTCCGGCGGTTCGGCGCTTGGCGCCACGCCAACCGAGCCTTTGGCAGCAGGCGCGGCGGGAGCCGCCTCGGCGTTCGACGCGAACGGTAGAGCGAGGCTCGCCGTGCACAGCACGCGGCGCAGCGTCGAGGAGGTCTTGATCATCGTTTCAGCTGGTGGCGGTCTTGTGCACTCGGTCGACGCGATAGTCGAGCTCGACCCGGTGCTTGACCACCGTGTCATACGCTGCCTGGAAGCTGCGCGCGAGGATCTGCCGGTCAACGGGTTCCGGGAGGATTCGGAGCGCCGAGATCAGCGCCACCATCATCTCGCGTGCCGAGGCAAAACGCAGCGCTGGCTCGATCTCCAGGGCGCGATGCACGATCTGGGTCAGCGCAAGCGGTAGCTCCGGGCGCTCCATGCTCAGCATCGGCACCCGCGCGTCCTTGAGCAGCTCCACCACCTCGATGTCCGTCGGTGCGTCGAACAGGCGCTTGCCCGTGAGCACCTCCCACATCACGATGCCGACACCGAACACGTCGCTCTGCGCGCTGGGGTCCACGCCGCGCACCATCTCCGGCGCCAGGTAGCTCAGCTTGCCCTTCACGATGTCTGGCTGGGTCATGCGCGCTCGGTCCATCGCTCGCGCCATGCCGAAGTCGGCCAGCTTCACCACGCCCGAGAGATCCAGCAGCACGTTGTCCGGAGTCAAATCCCGGTGGTAAATCGCAGCCGACTCTCCAGCGTCATCCAGTCGAGTGTGAGCCGCATCCAGCGCCTCGAGCACCTCGATGGCGATGGCCACCACGATCTGCCACGGAGGTCGCTTCTTGGCGGCCTTGAACGCCTTGTTCCACTCGCCCAGATGCAGACCGTTCACCAGCTCGGTCACCAGGAACAGATCACCCTGCTCGTCGGCTCCGAAGTCATGCACCTGGACGATGGTCGGGTGCCTCAACCCAGCCCCGACCCGCGCCTCCTCGATGAACAGCTGACGCACCTCGTAGTGACCACGAAAGCCTGGATGAACGCGCTTGATCGCGACCGGCATCGCGAAGCCCTCGCTGCCATGGTTCAGCCCACGCCAGACGACCGCCATACCGCCTTCGCCCATCTTCGCGACGAGCTCGTATTTGCCTGCGAGGCGCTTTCCAGGGCGATCTTCGGACATACGGCAGCGCGCAGGGGGACCCTGCGCCAGCGCGGCTGAGCAGCCGCTCCGGTATTCTAGACCGCGACCTGGCTGAGGCGCGAGCAATCGCCAAAAGGGGCGTTCAGGCGCCACCCTCGGGCCAGCGGATCAACCCGCGTCGTCCGTCAGGCCGGCGTCCATCCCTGCGTCGTCACCGAACCCCGAGGAGCCATCGCCGCCATCTCCAGCGTCCCAGTCCATGGGGACCCAGTCTCCACGACCCTGCGGCGTGAAGATGCGCCCTGGCGCGTCTGCGATTGGGTCCGGCCAGCTGTGGCACGCGTTGCATGAGCCTGCAGGCGCCTCCAGCGGCATCTCGAGGATCTCGCCCTCGTACTCGATGGAGACCGTGTAGGGCGGCTCCAGGCCCTCCTCGAAGTAGAAGTTGCCGACACGGTTCGTCTTGGCGCTCTCCGTGCGGCCGTTCACGTCGGTGATCGTGACGACGACGCCCTTCACGCCCTGGTCAGCCGCGGCCGACTTGGAGCCGTAGATGGTGCCACCCGCGGACCAAGTCGGCGCCGGATCCCCGAAGCCTACCTCATGGCAGGCCAAGCAGTTCTCTCCCGGGCGCATCGTCGGCCCCGTCGGGTAGTCGACGCCAGCATCTTCGCTCGAGCACGCCGCGCCAAACAGACCGATGGCCAGCAAGCTCGCGAAGCCAAGCCAGGCGACGCGCTGGACTCGTTCGGCACGCCCTGGGTCGACGCCCGCGGGTTTGGGGGGGAGGAGCGCTGGACTGGCCTGCTGGCGGATACGAGAGGTGAGCTTCATCGAGTTTCCGTACGCAAATCAGCGAGACTGGCTACACCTTGCGTTGCTTTCGGCATCTCTTCCAGGGCCGTGATCCAGCCGCGAGCGAACCAGCCGCGAAGCACCTCGAAGGCGCGCCCCACCGGATCCTCCGCGTCGGCGAAGCCATCACAAACCACGGCCAGGGACACCCCAGAGCGCGCTCGGTCGAGCGCCTTCGCCTCGTCCTCTGCCAGGACGACGTGATGACTGAACAGGTTCCTGCGCCACACGGCGACGTCCCGGACCCTCAGCTGGTCAGCGCTCGCCGTCGCGGCCGAGTCCAGGGCGAGCGGCGACTCCGGCGACAGGGTCGAGTCCTCTTCTCGCAGCTGGTCCCAGACGTCGAGCGCGAGCTGGGCCACGCGCACCACCTGCAAGCAGGGCGCCCAGCCGAGCCGCGAGTCGGCGAAGCGCGCGGGGTCGATGGCGCTGGTGTCCAGCGCGTCCTGATTCTCGGCCAGGAACACGTAGAGGTGCGCCCACTCGAGGCTCGCCAGCTCGGCGTGCGCCCGCTCGAGGATCGGCCTCCCGGCGGCGGTGCGCGGCGCCTTGCCTGACTCGATTTCCTCGAGGATCTTCCGTGGCAGCGCGCGCCCCAGATACTCCAGCGCGAAGTGCTCCGAGGGGTACGCGCTGATGTAGCGCGTGACGAGCTTGGTGAAGTGCTCGGCGCCGAGCGCGCGCACCAGGCGCGGAAAGCTGTCGAAGAGCGCGTCGACCTGGCGGTACCAGTACATGTTGCGGTAGACCGCCATGCGGTCGCGCCCGCTCAGCTTGCCCCGAGACTTGAACTCGGCGTCCACTTCGGGCGGCGCGGGGTCGTAGCGGACCGAGCGCCAGAACAGCTGCTGCAGGCGAGCGGTCTTGGAGTCGGTGGAGGCAGGCGCGGCGACCGAGCGGGGCGCCTCACGCCCAACCGAAGAGGCGGTCGAAGATGCCTGGAAATGCGGCAGCTCCTCGGCCTCGATGCGCGCGGCGGTGGAGCTCTCCTCGAGCAAGCGCGGCAAGTCGGGGACGTTCTCGTCCCACTCGATGATGCAGGGCACGGCGCCGAAGCGGCGCACGACCTGGCGATACAGGGCCCACACGCCGTCTGGCACCTGGGACCCATGATTATCCAGAAGGAAATCACCCTTGTCGAGGTGCCCGGCGAGATGCAGCTGCCGCACCGAGCCGTGAGGGATCCCCTGGATGTAGTCCTCGGCCGAGAAGCCGTGATTGAACGCGCTGACGAAGACGTTGTTGACGTCGAGCAGAAGCGCGCAGCCGCTCTCTTGCACGAGCGCTGCAAGGAACTCCCATTCGCTCAGGGTGCTGTCGGCGTACTCGACGTAGCTCGAGACGTTCTCCACCAGGATCTGTCGACCCAGCACGTCCTGCGCCTGACGAATCCTGGCGGCAACGTGCTTCAAGGACTCCTCGGTGAAGGGCAGCGGCCAGAGATCGTGGCCGTAGTGCTTGCCGACCCGACCAAAGCACAGGTGGTCGCTGAGCCAGCTGGCTTCGAGCTCGGTGGCCAGCGACCCGAGTCGCTCGAGGAACTCACGGTCCAGCGGCGCGGCGCCGCCGAGGGACAGGGAGACACCGTGGAACGCCACCGGTGAGTCCTGACGGACGCGCTCGATCACCTTGCGCGGACGACCACCCCGGTCGATGAAGTTCTCGGTGATGGCCTCGATCAGGCCCAGGCTCAGCCCGCTCTTGAGCACATCGGGGTAGTGCTTCGTGCGCAGTCCAACGCCGTGTTGCGGGTGAGGGTGCATACCGATCGGGCGAGTAGTCGGAGCGACTCGATCCGCGGGGAATTGGATCGAGCCGCTCCACAGGAGGAGCTGTGCGTTGCGTGTAGCTCAGATGACGGTGCCGCCCGCGGACGTGCAGTCGCCCTCGGTCGGGACCTCGACCCAGCCCTGACCCTTGCAGTCGTTCTGGCCGGCGCAGGTGTGATCCGCGCCTTCGCAGGAGCCCTGACCCATGCAGTCGTTGATGCCCTGGCACTTGATGTTGGCGGACGTTTGCGTGCGGGGCGTGCCGCCCGCCTTCTCGCAGTCTTCAGGGGTCAGGCTGATCCAGCCCTGACCCTTGCAGTCGTTCTGGCCCTGACAGGAGGTCTTGCCATCGACGCTCTCGCACTCCGAGAGGCCCTTGCAGTCGTTGGCGCCGTCGCACTTGATCTTCTCGGCGTTGCTGCCCTGGCTTCCGGTGTTCTCGTCGTCGGAGCCACCACAGCCCGCGGCGAGCAGCAAGGCGGCGACACTGGTGGCGATGGTGACGGTCTTTGCATTCATAGTTCAAACCTCCTCGAGCGGCGCCGCGTTGGCAGCACCTCGCGGCTCGGCGCATCCACGACGCGTCAGCGAGACGCATGATCCAAATCCAACCCTATCGAAAGCAGCGCTCAGCTGCTCCCGAGTTCCTGGATGCGTCGATACGGAAGGCCCCCGGGGCCGGTTACAAACCAACGCCGAGTTTTTTCATCGGCCCCCCTTGCGCCAGGCGACTGGCGGGATTTCCACGGCTTTTTTGGGGGTGAGGGTCAGCCGACGAAGGCCCGCGCGTTCCGGAACAGACGTAGCCAGGGACTCACGTCCGCGTCCCACTCCCGGGGTCTCCACGACAGCTGAACGCTGCGGAACACGCGCTCCGGGTGCGGCATCATCAGGGTCACGCGGCCGTCACGGCTGCACAGGCCCGTGATCCCGCGGGGCGAGCCGTTGGGGTTCTGGGGGTAGACCGTCGCCTCTCCTCCGCCCGGCGTACA
Organism: Myxococcales bacterium; assembly: GCA_020430865.1. The sequence goes on along the minus strand of JAGQIY010000756.1, from coordinate 94 downwards.
GAAGCGGAGCCCCACCAGACCCGACGCGTCGAGCTCCTGCAGCGCCGCCTCGTCGGTCACCTCGACGCGGCCATCGCCGTGGGCCACCGCGATC
>JAGQIY010000755.1 GCA_020430865.1 Myxococcales bacterium | reverse complement strand
TGCCCAAGCTGAAGGGGTGATCTCGGACGCGGTACCCGCCACGGCGCAGGTGTGGGTCGTGACCGGGATGCTCCGCGGTGCAGCACTCGGAACCAGCACCCGACCGACTCCAGAAGAGGCGTGGCACTGGCTCGCCTCGACCCTTCAGAAGAGAGACGTACAGACATGAAGCTTCCCGAGTCCTTGCATTTCCTACGACCTGGCTGGTGGGTGCTCCACCTCGCCAGCGTCGGCGTCGTGTTCGCAGCAGGTTTCCTGGTAAGCCGCCACCTCGCGGAACACGATGAGCACGCCCGTGGCCCCGTGCCCCATGGGGACCACCACGCCGAGGGACATCACGACCACACGTCGCCCGAAGTTCTACGGCCGCTCATGCAGCAGATGCTTGTCGACGCCGTGCAGCTTCAAGGTGCGCTCTCGGCGGGCGACCTGGCTCGCGCCGCGACGCACGCGGATGCCATCGCGGGGGCGTGCGAAGACGGCGGTAACGCGGACCATGGAGCGCTGCCAGAGCGGCTCGGGCCATCATTCCTCGAGCACGACCGAAAGCTGCATGGAAGCGCGAGTCGGCTTGGAGAGGCGGCCCGAGCGGATCGACGCGACGAGGCGAGTTCCCTCGGTCGAGAAGTGGTCTCGGCTTGTCAGTCATGCCACGCACAGGCGCCCGCGGCGCGCGGTATCGATCTGCGAGTGCTCACATCTTTCGCTGACGCCCAGCCCAATCCGCAAGGAGCAACGCCATGAAGACCGGTCGATACAACGTGGGGGTGGGCCTGCTCGTGATGGCGGGCTTCATGCTCTACGGGTTCCTGCTCATCTATCTGCGCGACTTCGCCCCTGACAAGGAGGCGTGGGTCGCGAGCTACTCCGTCGGGAAGCACTTCGAGGCCCGCCTGGCCCACGTCCACGGCAACCTCTTCGCGCTGCTCAACCTCGCCCTTGGGTTTGTGCTCGCCAAGCTCGGTACCGCCAGCGACCGCGCACGCACCACGGCCGCAGCCCTCGGACTCGCCGGCCTCATCATGCCAGCCGGAATTCTGGGGGAGGTCTACCTGGGCCTGTCACCGATCTTCGTACTGCTCGGTGCGATCGCTATGACTGCGTCGGTGGCACTCAGCGGCGTCCTCGCGCTGCGCCACTGGGCACACAATGAGGTGGCCGCATGACCGCCGCGACGATCTTTGAGCGACGGCCTGTCCGTCTCGGCCTTCGTTGGGGGCTCGGGCTCACCGCCCTCGTCTTCGGCGTGATGACCCTTCTGTCCGGCGGAAATGTCCTCTTCGGCGGCGCGACAGCGCGTGCCCAGGCTGGCGACGTCGTGGAGTTCGTCCTCATCTTCAACTTCAGCGCGGGGTTCCTCTACGTGGCAACCGGGCTCGCGACGTTGCTCGGAAAGCGCTGGTCGCTTCACCTGGCCCGCGGCCTCGCGGCTACGACTCTGCTCGCCTTCGCGGCGCTCGGCGTGCACGTCGCCTTGGACGGCGCCTTCGAGATGCGGACGGTCGCGGCGATGACGGTGCGCTCGGCCTTCTGGATCGGCCAAGCACTCGCCCTCGCGCACACCTTCAAGAACCAGGCAGGGAGCCTGCCCAACACCTGATAGAGAGGATACCGATGATCAACACAGAAACTTCACTCGGCGATCTCGCCGCAACTGGTCCCGGCGCGCGAGGTGTGATGCTTCGTCATCAGCTCGACTTCTGCTGCGGCGGCGGCCAGACCCTCGCCGAGGCCTGCAAGGCTGGAGGCATCGATCTTCAACAGGTCGTCACGGACCTCGAGGCTGCTGCAGCGCGTGGCTCAGAGTCTGTCGACTGGCGCGCGCGGTCGGTGGAGGAGCTCGTCAACCACGTCCTCGACCGCTTTCATCAGCCACTCCCCGATCACATCAACTCGGTCGTCGCCGCAGCCGAGAAGGTCGAACGCGTCCACGCTGCGAAGGCGTCCTGCCCTCACGGGTTGGCCGCCCACTTGCGCGCTATCCGCGATGACCTGACCAGCCACTTGGCGAAGGAGGAGCAGGTCTTGTTCCCAGCGCTTCTCGGCGG
>JAGQIY010000754.1 GCA_020430865.1 Myxococcales bacterium | reverse complement strand
GCCTGGGACAACCAGGCGCCAGCTACGACACGTTTCCGCTCGGAGACAGCAACGGCACGGAGCTTGCGGACGGCTGCGGCTACCCGGACGTCAGCGGGCCTCCCGGCTCCAGCGTCGAGGCGTACGCGCCTCACGTCTCCGAGGGTATCGACGCCGAAGCGCGCAACGAGTTCCTCTGTCTGACCGGGCAGGGCACGGGCAGCGAGCAGACCCTGGATGGCCGCGCAGCGATCATCCACGGCGTCGGGTTGACGCCGCCGGACATCGCCCTGATGGCCGCGACGGGCATCGACCTGATCTGGTCGCCGCGCTCGAACGTCTCGCTGTACGGCGACACGGCGCAGGTGACCGAGATGGCGCGCGCTGGCGTGAGCATCGGCCTCGGCACCGACTGGATGCCCTCGGGCTCCATGAACATGCTGCGCGAGCTGAAGTGCGCCGACGAGCTGAACAGCATCAACTACGGCAAGTACTTCAGTGATCAGGCTCTCTGGCTCATGGCGACGCTCGGTTCCGCGCGCGCCCTGGGGATGGACGACGCCATCGGCGTGCTTGCGACCGGCCACAAGGCGGACATCGCGATCTTCGCCAACTCTGGCCGCCAGTATCACCGCGCCGTGATCGACGCAGGTGTGGGTGATGTCGCCCTCGTGCTGCGTGGCGGGCAGCCCGTCACCGGCAACACCGCCGTGGTCGACGCGCTCGCCACGGGTTGCGACGCGATCGGCGACGTGTGCGGCTCGAGCAAGAGCGCGTGCTTGACCCGAGACATCGGCAAGAGCTGGAGCGCGCTCGAGTCCGCCGTGGGCTCTCCCGCGTACCCGCTGTTCTACTGCGGTCAGCCAGATAGCGAGCCGACCTGCGTGCCAGCGCGCACGCTGAGCGACGACTCGGTGAACAACTCGACGAACTACGCGGGTATGAGCGTAGCTGACGACGCCGACGGCGACGGCATCCCGGACGCTCAAGACAACTGCCCGAGCATCTTCAACCCCGTGCGTCCTCTGGATGGTGGCAAGCAGGCGGACTTCGACAACGACGACGTCGGCGATGTGTGTGACCCGTGCCCCCTCGAGGCCGCGTCCACGACCTGCAAGACGTTCGATCCCAACGACACGGATGGCGACGGGGAGCCGAACCTGACCGACAACTGCCCCACGCTGGCCAACGCCGATCAGGCGGATGCCGACAACGATCAGAAGGGTGACGCCTGCGACCTCTGCCCGAATACGGCGAACGTCGGCACCGCGGGTTGCCCCTTCGACATCCCGACGCTGAAGACCGATGCGACGCTGCAGAACCAGCGCGTGGCGGTGGCCGGGGCGGTCGTCACGGGCGTTGGCCCGGATGGCTTCTTCATCCAGGAGAACACCACGACGTTCAAGGACAACGCCGGCATCTTCATCTTCAACGGCAGCGACGCGAAGCCGAACGTCGACGATATCATCGACGTCACCGGCGCCACGCTGGTCACCTACTTTGGCCAGCTCCAGCTGAACTCCGTCGAGTGGATGGGCACCGGCAGCACCTTCGCGATGCCCCCCCGGGTGCTCAGCGCGTCGGAGCTGACCCAGCTCGTGAGCGACGGGTCAGCCTCGGTGCTCGAGGGCCAGCTAATCCAGGTGGAAAATGTGAGTGTGAGTGACGCGGATCCCGCCGGCGGCCCTGGGGACACGAACAACGTCAACGAGTTCGAGCTCACCGGCGGCTTGCGCGTCGACGACGCCATCTGGCCCACGGGACAGACGTTCATCGACCCGTTCCCCAGCGTGGGCGAGGAGTTCCTCTCCATCACCGGTCCGGTGGCCTTCCGCAATGACTTCCTGAAGGTGTTGCCCCGGGATACCAGCGACCTGGTGTTCGCGGCGGCCGACGTTCAGGCCTTCAGCGCTCCGAAGGTCTACCAGCGGGTGGGCACCCTGGGCGACACCCTCCCGGCTCCGCTGGTGGTCAGCCTGACGCGTCAGGCTGCCGCAGCGACGCTGATCGAGGTCACCTCGGATGACACCAACACCGCGACGATCCCGGGCAGCCCGTTCACGATCGCCGCGGGAGAGTCCAGCGTCACCATCCCGGTGAACGGTGTGACCGCAGGCTCCACCACGCTGCGCGCCAAGATCCAGGGCCAGACGACGGAGGTCACGACGACCTTGCAGGTGCTCACCGACACCGCCGTGCCCGCTGTCGTGTCCATCGCTCCGTCGATGGCCACGGTCGTGGTGAACGACGTGCAGCAGTTCACGGTCACCCTGGAGCACCCGGCTCCGGTCTCTGGCATGAACCTGACTGCAACGGTCACTGGCGGAATCGGCAGCGTTCCGAACCCCGTCGTCGTCCCGGCCGACGCCACCGAGGTGAGCTTCACGTTCACCGCAGCGGCGACCCCTGGCACCGGTCAGGTGCAGATCGACGGCACCACGAACGCCGACGTCAACGTCATCGACCAGCCGGCAGATCTGGACGTAGGAGGCTGGGAGCTGGTGCAGACCAACAGCGATCGAAGCTACACCATCCCGACGGGAACGATGATCCCGGCGGGCGGCTACCTGATCATCGGACGCAACGCGACCAAGGCCGCGTTCGAGAATCACTTCCAGGTCACCCTGGGGGCAAACGTGGTCTACATCGACTCTGGCGACAAGAGCTTCTCGATCAATGGCGACGAGACGTTCAGCTTGCTGAACGATGCGAGTTCCGTGATCGACGGTCCGAGCATCGCGATGCCAGCGAGCGCTTCCCGCAACTACCAGCGGGTGCAGCCGGTGGGTCCCGCCAACATGGCGAGCTCTTGGCTCGACCAGACCGACGCCATCACCAACGCGACGCCTGGAGGTGGCCAGACCATCCCCGGCACGCTGGTCGGCGTCTACATCAGCGAGATCGGAGACCGCTCGGGATCGGGGAACTTCAACTACGAGTTCGTCGAGCTGTTCTTCGACGGCGGCTGAGTTCGCTCGAGCCTCACTCGGCGGCGAGTTCCACCCCGGAGCTCGCCGTCGCGTGTTTTGTGCACAGGCTGTCGCGTCCGTCGCGCAACGCGGTCTCCAGTTCGTCCCAGGCGCGCTTTTCCCGCGCGAGAATTCGTGCAGCCTCGCGACGGTAGGCCTCGTTCAGCTCCGGCTGGTCTTCGTGCAGCACACGGGGCGGTCGGGTTCGGGGGTGAGGCGCAGCGTCTCGAGCATCGCCCTCCTCCGCGGCGCTCTGCTCGGGCTCGATCCAGAGTTCGCTGCCCACGCCGATCAGCGTCGGCATCCGCCCTCGCGATTTCGTCTTGCGCGACTTCGCAGGCGGACGCTGGGCGACGACCACGCACAGCTCCGCGCGGCGGCGCACCTGGCTCACCGGTTCGCAGGCTTCGGGAAGTGTGGGCAAGGCCTCACGGGCGTCGTTCGCTGACATGGTGGCCTGCACTGGCTGCCATGGGCCCCGACGAGGGGCCAAGTTTGCGCGGAACGCTCCAGCGTAGGACCCCGAGATCCCAGCGCTTATGCTGGCGCCAAGCAGCGAGACGGGTTCCCTGGGCGACGCCCAGGAAACCCGTTCCCTCTGGTGAGCGCTGATAGCCAACTAAGCCAGCAGCGAGTCCGCGTTGGGATCGGAGTTTGCCCCACCAATCACTGGATCGGTGTCCTCCGTCTCCAGCGCCAGTCCCAGCACCTCGCTCATGTCCTCCACCAGGTGGACCTCGAGGGCCGCGAGCGTTGCTTCGGGTACATCGGCCAGGTCGCGCTCATTCTGCTTCGGGAGGATTACCCTGCGGATACCGGCGCGATGTGCCGCGAGCACCTTCGCCTTGATGCCTCCGACCGGCAAGACTCGTCCTCGCAAGGAGCACTCACCAGTCATCGAGGTGTCGGGTCTCACCTTTCGCCCACTCAGCAAGGATGCGAGCGCCGTGAAGATGGTGACACCTGCCGACGGGCCGTCCTTGGGTACCGCGCCGGCGGGGACATGGATGTGCAGGTCCTCGGTGTCCAGGACGGCGCTATCGATGCCAAGCTCGGCGGCGTGGCTCTTCACGTAGGTGAGCGCCGCGCGTGCCGACTCCTTCATGACGTCGCCCAGCTGACCCGTGATCTCCAGGCGGCCCTTGCCGGGCATGCGCGAGGTCTCGATGAACAGGATGTCTCCGCCGAATGGCGTCCAGGCCATGCCAGTGGCTACCCCAGGGAAAGCCACCCGCTCCGCCACGTCGCTGCGGAAACGCGGCTTGCCGAGGTAGCCAGAGACGTCGTCTCGCTCGACCTTGAACTTGAGCTCTGCGTCCTTGCTCCGCGCCACCTCCAGCGCCAGCGAGCGCCCGAGCCGAGTCAGCTCGCGATCGAGCTGACGCACGCCGGCTTCCCGGGTGTAGTCCTCGACGATGCAGCTGAGGGCACCATCACTCAGCTCGAAGGATCCGTCGGGGATGCCGACTTCCTTCATGCGCTTGGGGATCAGGTGACGCCGAGCGATGTGAGACTTCTCCACCTGTGTGTAGCCGCTGAGCTCGACGATCTCCAGACGGTCGCGCAGCGGCGCCGAGATGGTGTCGAGGCTGTTCGCCGTGCAGACGAACATCACCTCACTGAGATCGAACGGTGTCTCGATGTAGTGGTCGGTGAAGTGCTTGTTCTGCTCGGGATCCAGCACCTCGAGCAGCGCGGCCTCGGGAGAGCCACCATAGCCATGCCCGAGCTTGTCGATCTCATCCAGCAACACCACGGGGTTCTTCACCTCGGCTTGCTTCAGGCCGAAGACGATACGCCCCGGAATGGCCCCCACGTAGGTCCGGCGATGCCCCCGGATCTCCGCCTCGTCACGCACGCCGCCGAGCGCGATCCGCACGAAGGGTCGCTTCGTGGCTTCCGCGATGCTACGCCCCAGGCTGGTCTTGCCGACTCCGGGCGGCCCCACCAGGCAGAGGATGGTTCCGCGTGGATTGCCTGAGAGCTGCTGTACGGCCATATGCTCGAGGATGCGCTTCTTGACGTCCTCCATGCCGTAGTGGTCGGCCTCGAGCTTGTCGGAGATCGCATCGATGTCGATGGTCGACTCGGCGCGCTTGCCCCAAGGGAGCGCGGCGAGCCAGTCGAGATAGGTCCGGATCACGTTTGCTTCCGGTCCCTGACCGCCGGTCTGCTCCAGGCGCTTCAGCTCTCGGTCAGCGATCTTGCGCGCCTCGGCGCTGAGATCCGCAGCCTCGAGGCGAGCGCGCAGGTTGTCCGCCTCGTCCTCTTCTTCATCGTCGCCGAGCTCGCGCTTGATCGCCTTCAGTTGCTCGCGGAGGATCGCCTCCTTCTGTGTCTTGCCGAGCGACTTGCGCACGTCCTGCTCGATCTTCGTGCGCAGCTCGGCGCGCGTCCGAGCGCGGGTGAGCAGCTCGATCACGATCTTGAGGCGCTCGGCGACGTCCAGCTCGCTGAGCACGGCGATCGCGTCTTCAGTGTCCAGCCCGAGGCTGGCAGAGATGCGGTCGGCAAAGCTCGAGGGATCGCCCTCGGGTGAGGGGATCTCACCCAAGGCACCGCCCTTCTGGCTGAGTTCCTCCAGATGGTGATGGAGCTCTTCCGCGAGGATCGACGCTGCGTCTCCCGTGTTGCCCAGCTCTGCGAGCAGCACTCCATCGGCCCGCCAGAACGGCGCGCGATCGTCCACCGCGTCCAAGGAAAAGCGGTCCAGACCTTCCAGCACGAGCTGGTAGACCTTCTCGTTCCGGCGGCTGATGCGCACGACCCTTGCAAAGCTGCCCACGGGGTACAGGTCCTCGAGCGCCGGCTCGTCGACGCGTGGATCACGCTGGGTCGCGACACCGATGATGTCGCCCTCGTGCAGCGTCCCGAGCAGCGCCAGCGAGCGCGGGCGCCCCACGCTGAGGCTCAATGTCGTACCAGGAAAGACCACGCCGGAGCGCAGCGGAAGCAAGGCAAAAGGTGAACTGGGCGCAGGTGCGCCACCGCGTAGCTTGATCATGAACGCGTACCTCTCGTTGGCGCCGAGCGCTTTGCCTCGACGCGCCATTATTCCGCGTGGATTATCTACGCGGAGTGTGGCGTTGGGGAAGGGCGGGCGCTCGGCGAGGAGCGCGGCCCGGTGGGGTTACGAACAGCTGAGTGAACGGAACCTAAATTCGTTCACGAGGCTGTCAACGGCAGCGCGCGAAACTGGCTTCGAGCTTGCATGCGGGAAATCAGAGCGCCGGAAGCCTGGGTCCGAGGAGCCGCGTGTCAATCGTCCCGACGAGCCAGGCCTCGCACGATGAGGCGAGTGAGCGCGATCACCTCTGACACCGCAGTCGCTTCATCCAGCGCGAATAGCCAAGGGGGTGAGTAAGCAGCGCAGGCACGCTGGATGAGCCGACTTGCTTCGGGGAGATCCTGGAGCTGGAACACCCCGGACTCCTGACCTCGCCTGAGCACGCCCTCGAGCAAGCCGCGTTCGCCTTCGGAGAAGTGCCCGACCTCCGCTCGAGCGGACTCGCAGAGCACGAAGTCGCACGCGTGGGTCCCCTCCCGAGCGAGCCTGAAGAAGACACGGACGCGCTCGGCGAGGATGCGCTCCAGGCAGAGCGGAGGCTCGGGCGCATCGACCGCCCGCATGGCGCGAAGCACGCGTTCGTGGCGCAACTCCGACAGAGCGCCGACGATGGCATCCTTCGACTGGAACTCGAGGTAGACAGTGCCCACGCCGATCCCGACTTCTCTGGCGATGTCTCCGATCGTCGTCTTGCCGGCGCCGTGATCGCGAAACAGGCGCTCTGCGGCTCGGAGGATGTCGGCGCGTCGCCCTTCCTTCACCCGTCGATTGTGTCAGCGCGGCGACTGCGGTTCCAGGGGCAAGCCCGGGTCAGAGCTCGAAGTTCACTGCCCGCAGCGAGCTGAATTCCTCGGCCACGCGCTGCAGATCTGCGACGGCACCAGGCCCGATCAACAAGCCCTGGAGCCGCGCCAGACGCGCGCGATCGAGCTCACTGTGGCCGCCACTCAGGCAGCGCGCGGCGAGCAAACAACTCGGCTCGTCCAGCTCCGTACCCACGAACGCCGCACGTCGAGTGAGCAAGCAATGAAGATCCCCAGGGCCAAGCACCCAGACGCCCACGGCCTCATCCAGGCCGGAGACCAACACCGCCGCGACCTCCCAGTCGACGAAGAACTCGTCGTAGCAGCACACCAGCTCCAGCGCGCGGGCGCGACGCAGCCACTCTCCGGACGCCGGATCGGAGCGACGCTCTGGAGTGACGCTTCCGGGCGAGAAGCGCGTGACGACGTCGCCCTCGGCCAGACACAGCGACCAGCGGTGACGCAGGCTCTCCCAGTACGTCAATAGCTCGGCCAACTCGCAGAACAGCGGGGGTTCCAGCTCGAGATTCCCGCTGGAAAACGGCGTTACACCAGCTCGAGGCTCGCTGGTCACCCCGATCGTGCTGTCGTGCACTTCCGTGCGGACCAGCGTCAGCAGCTCCGGCTCGTCGGGTGACGGCTTGGCCGCGCGCGGGACGCGGCCAGGAGTGGGTGAACGCGGTACGATGGGCATGACTCTAAGACGGAGGCGCGCGGCAAAGTTGGAGCATCATCCCAGCATCTCCGGCGACGTCGTGGCACCGAGTGATGTGGGCTCGCGTCGGCTCTGCGACGCGACCTTGGGGTCAACGGCTAGTGACCCATCCCCATTACGAGCAGCGTGGAAACAGGTTCGAGTGTACTTCACGACCAACGCCGAGCAACAACGGGGTTGCCGTCGAGCAACCGCGACTGCATGTCGAGGTCAAGAATCCAGGCTCCGCTGGTCGTGGCTCCTGGAGCGCGCCACGGCACCTCCGGCCAGGGACCGTTTCCCAAGAATTTGGGCAAAGCTGCACGCGAAGGCGGCCTCACGCTGGGCAACCGGGCCTGACTGTGCTCCCCTCTCCCCCAACCCCGAGGCACCAATGCACATCATTATGGTCAAGAAACGGCTAGCCAACGGTGAGCCGTGCCCCAAGTGTATTCAGGCCGAGGAAATGCTGCGACAGCGAGGGCTCTTCGACCGCATCGACCAGGTCATCTGGGCGCACGAGGGCGATCCCGAGAGTCCGGGAATGCAGCTCGCGGCCAGGCACCAGGTGAACCTCGCTCCGTTCTTCATCGTGGAGGTGGCGGGCCAAGCGCGCGTGCTGACCAGCGCGCTACGCCTGGCGAAGGAGCTCAGCGAAGCGGTCGCGATCGAAGGGGAGCAAGCACTCGACCTGGAGTCAGCGCGGGCGGAGCTGAGCGTCATGGAGCCTCCAGAGGTCGTGCGCTGGGCCCTCCAGCGCTTTGGAAAGGGCTTGGGGATCGCGTTCAGCGGCGCGGAGGACGTCGCGTTGATTCACATGG
>JAGQIY010000753.1 GCA_020430865.1 Myxococcales bacterium | reverse complement strand
TCGTCGGTGATTCCGTTGACGGGAACGAGCGCCCGCAGGGCGTCACGGCGTGACTGGCGCAGGACCGCCAGGTCGGCCTCGACGTCGATGCGCCACAGGCGTTGCGGCGAGGTGTCGAAGCGCGCCAGGACCTTCATGCCTGGCCGCCCGGGGAACGGCCGCTCGAAGACGGGTCCGCGGGGCCCGTTGATCCGACTCCACCCCTCTGAGGTGCGCACGCTCGCGAAGCCGGCCGCCGGTTGCAGCCCCGCCGGCCACGTCTCGAACCAGTCCGTGGGTGCCTCTGGCACGGCCAGATCGAGGGCGCGCAGGTGGTCGCCGGAGAAGTGAAGCCCGATGCCGGACCCGCGTTCACTCAGCCTCTCCCCGCGATCTCTCCGGCCCATTGCTCGCTGGTAGAGGGCTTGCACCAGCGGGTGCTGACGATGCCGCCCAACGAGCTCCGAGGGATCTTCGACCAGCTTCGGGACGGCCGTTTGATAGCCAGCGGAGATCGGGGCGGCCGCAGCGAAGGCAAAAATCAGGGTGAGGAGAGGCTTCATGGGTCAACGCAAAAGATAACCGATGCATCCAGCATCAGATCCGCCACGAGCCCTCGGGGCCAGACCGTTGTGTTGAGCAAGCGTCCTTCGAGCCCCACGTCGGGGCCGCGCAACGTGACCTGCTTCCCGCGAGTCAGTTCGCGAGCCGGCGGATGAGGTCCTGCCGCTTCGCATCGAGCTCGTCGGCGAAGTGCAGCTTCCAGGCAGCGGGTAGCAACTTCTCGTAGTCGCGCTCGTGGTCCATGCGCACGAGCACGTCGCGCAACCACGCCTGGGGATCGACGCCTGCGGCCATCGCTGTCCGCAGCAGGCTCATCAAGATCACGCCCGTCTCGCCGCCGTTCTCTGTCATGTAGAACAGCCAGTTCTTGCGGCCCACCGCGACGCCGCGCAGTGACCGCTCTGCGGCATTGTTGTCGATCTCGAGGCGACCATCCGTGGTGTAGATCGTCAACGCCTCCCATTGCCGGAAGGCGTATCCGATCGCCTTCGCCAACGAACTCTTCGGCAACACCTTCGTCTCCAGCTCAGCGAGGCGGGCACGGATGTGCTGCAGGAGTGGGACCGCCCGCTCCTGCCTCAGGGCCTTCCTGTCATCATCGCTGAGCTTTCGCTCCCCAGCCTCGTCTTCGATCGCGTACAGCTCGCGTATTCGGTGAACGATCTCCTCCGAGTCCTAGGGGTCCGAGCTCTCGGCCTCTACGAACTTCCGTCGCGCATGCGCCCAGCACGCGACCTCGAAGACGTCGCCCTGTACGAACACATCGTCGTAGCCGGGAAACGCGTCTGCATGGATGTAACCCTTGAAGCCCCGCAGCCACTCGCGTGGCGCCTTGGCCTGGCGGCTGTCCGTGAACTCGTAGCAGTGGTTGCCCTCGCGATCGAGGTAGATCCACACGCGACCCTGCTTGCTGCCGGACTCGCGATCGCCGGGCTGCGCGATCGTCACCGGCGTGTCGTCCGTAAAGATCAAGCCGCTCGCGTAGACCTTGGCTCGTAGCAAGTCGTGGAGCGGTTTCAGCCTCGCCGCGACCTTCGCCACCGACCGCTCGAGCAACGAGCGGCCGAGCTCGACGCCCTCTCGCGCGTACTTCTGCTCCAGCCTGTAGTAAGGCATGTGGTTCACGATGTGCTCCGTGGCCACGTTCGCGAGGAACCCAACGCCGAGCAGACCCTTCTCAAAAGGACGGTCAGGGCCTGGCGCCACCGCGACCACCTTCTCGCACTTCCTGCAGCCGTACTTCTCTCGCTCGATGGCGTGCTGGATGACCATCTCGATGCGCTCGACCTCGAGGCAGCTCTCCACACCGATGACGTGCAGCGGGTTGCCGCATGTGCAGACGCGCTGATCGGCGGGCAGC
>JAGQIY010000752.1 GCA_020430865.1 Myxococcales bacterium | reverse complement strand
TGCTGACGATCCACATCAACGAGCGCGGCAAAGACAAGGGGGAGATCAGCAAGAAGGACCTCGACCTCGCCCGCGAGGCAGCTCGCGAGATCGACTCGGGACGTAGCCGCTTCCGCGCGGTGGTGTCGGTCCTCATGCTCCGCGAAGGGTGGGACGTGCGCAACGTGAGCGTCATCCTGGGCCTGCGACCGTTCACCGCGAAGGCGAACATCCTCCCGGAGCAGGCGATCGGCCGAGGCCTTCGGCTGATGCGGAAGATCCCGCGTGGCAGCACCCAGATCCTTGAGCTTATCGGGACGCAGGCGTTCGAGGACTTCGTCCGTGAGCTGGAGAAGGAAGGTCTCGGTATCGCCACGACGAAGACTCCACCAAAGCCCGGGGTCAAGGTCTATCCCGTAGCCGACAAGGCGAAGTACGACATCGAGATCCCGCGGACAACGGCGTTGTTCGAGCGCGCCTACAAGAACATCGAGAAGCTGGATTCCACGGCCTTCGGACCCCTCGCCACGGAGGAGGACCTCGACAAGGACCTCTCCCGGCTCATCCAGCTCGAGCACGGGACGGTCGGCGTCACGGTCCACTCGGACGAGGTCGAGTTCAACGACGACAATGTCCCCGCCATCGAGAACCTGCTTTCGTCGCTGACGAAGCGCGTCATGCACAAGGCGCGCATCACGACGGGGTTCCCGACCCTGTTCCCGAAGGTCCGTGAGTACGTCCGGGAGCGCTGCTTCGGGCACAAGGTCGAGTTGGAGGAGGCCGCGGTCCGCCGAGCCCTGAACAACGGCGCGCTGCTCGAGAGCATCGCGCGCGTCTTCGCCCGGCGCATCGGAGAGCTCACCACGGAGCAGCGGTCCGTAGAGGTCACAGGCGAGCCGTACCGCCTGGCCGACACGCCAGAGTTCACGTGGCGGCGGCAGTCTATGGTGGCCGACAGGACCATCTTCAACGTCGTCGCCTGCTACAACAACTTCGAGGCGCGCTTCGCGCAGTTCCTAGACCGAGCTGGTGACGTTGACCGGTTCGCCGAGCTCGCTGAGTGGTTCACCGGATTCCACGTCCAGTACCTCAAGAGCAGCGGCGCCGTCGGCACGTACTACCCGGACTTCGTCGTCGTGCAGTCGACCGCCGCCGGACCGGTCAACTGGATCATCGAAACGAAGGGTCGGGAAGACGTGGAAGTGGCCGCCAAGGACGCGCAGATGGACCGGTGGTGCAACGAGGTCACCGCCGTCGCCGGCAAGACCTGGCGGTACATGAAGGTGCCCCAGGTCGTCTTCGACCGCGGCCGCTTCTCGACGCTCTCCTCGCTCGTCCGTGAGGTCGAGCGCGTCTCAGCGGCCGAAGGCGCGCCGAGGCTTGCCTTCGGCCCTGGCGATGGAGCTGCTGGATGAGCATCGTGCTGCTGGCCTGTCCCAATCCGCCGTGCGAGGTCGCGTTTCCTCAGCAATGGAGACGTTCGAACTCAGCGATGCGCGCGCCTCAGCTGCCTCCAGAGAGGAACAGATGATCCCGCGTCCAATCCACCCGTTCCCTGCGCGGATGGCAGGCTCCATCCCCTGGGAGGTGCTCGAGGCGACCAACCGAGAGAAGCTACGCGTGCTCGATCCGATGGTCGGCTCCGGCACGACCGCCGTCGTCGCTCGAGCTCTTGGCCACGAGGCTGTCGGCTTCGACACCGACCCGCTGGCGATTCTGATCGCCCAGACTTGGTGCGACGACGTAGATGCGGACGCAGTCAGGCGCGCTGCGCACCGCGTCCTCAAGCGGGCCACCGCGGCTGCACGTGCGGTTGACGTGGACGATGCCTACCCTCGGAACGCCGACGAGGAGACGAAGACGTTCACACGCTACTGGTTCGACGACACGAATCGCCGGCAGCTCGCGGCGCTCGCGAGCGCAATCCAGGCCACGCGCAAGGTCGGCGTGCGCCGTGTGCTCTGGTGCTCGTTCTCCCGGC
>JAGQIY010000005.1 GCA_020430865.1 Myxococcales bacterium | reverse complement strand
CTCAGCGCTCGGCGCGTCCCAACGCCGCGCTCCTTGCGTCTCGAGCAAGGGCGCGGCGTCGGTGTTTCGTCTCCCGGCGGGGGAGGGCGCCGGGACTACTTCGAAGGCTGCTTGACCATCCTCAAGTAGGGGCGCAGGACACGCACGTCGCCGAACTTCTCCTGGGCCTCCTCCGTGGTCAGAGCGCCGGAGACGACGCAGTCGCCTCCATCGGTCCAGTCGACGGGGGTCGCGAGCTTGTGGTTGTCGGTCAACTGGAGCGAGTCGATGACGCGCAAGATCTCGCTGAAGTTCCGCCCGGTACTCGCCGGGTAGGTGATCATCGCGCGGATCTTCTTGTTGCTGTCGATGATGAACACGGAGCGCACCGTCAGCGTGTCGTTCGCTTCCTCGTGGATCATGTCATAGAGCTTCGCCACCTTGCGGTCCGCATCCGCGAGGATCGGGAAGTTCATCTTCACGCTCTGCGTGTCCTCGATGTCACCGACCCAGCCCTTGTGGTCTTCGACGGTGTCCACGCTCACCGCGATCATCTTGCAGTTGCGCTTGTCGAACTCTGCCTTGAGCGCGGCGGCTCGGCCCAGCTCGGTGGTGCACACCGGCGTGTAGTCCTTCGGGTGAGAGAACAGCACGACCCACTGATTGCCGATGAAGTCGTGAAACTTGATCTTCCCGTCCGTGGAGTCCTGCTCGAAGTCAGGCGCGATGCTTCCGATGTGTAGTCCCATTGGCTTCTCCTCTGTTCATGGAGCGGTGCCCCTCCCGGGGGTGAGGGTGGTGGCACCGCCGAGCACATGCGCCGTGTCTCCGGCTTCCTCGCAGTAGCCGGCGACGCTCCCCTCATCTGGCGCTCGCCTGGAGTAATGTCGAGGCCACGCACCGTCAACACGCTCGGCTGGGCTCAATGCCTCCACGTGTGGCCGGTCTTCGGGTATGACTAGCCCTCGATGTCTCGCTTGGTTTGGATTCTGGGGCTCTCGTGTCTGAGCGTTGCTTGTAAGCCCGAAGTGGGTAGCTCGTGCGACAAGGGCGAATCGCGTTGCCTGGATCCGTCGACACAGCTGATCTGCAGCGAGGGCAAGATGATCGCGGCGCCCTGTCGTGGCCCCAAGGGATGCTGGGTCGAAGGCGGGGTACGCTGTGACATCAGCGGCAATCAGCCCGACGACGTGTGCAGCAAGGACGATGAAGGCGCCGCGACCTGCGCCGGCGACAAGCAGGGCCAGCTGGTGTGTCTAAATGGTGCTTACGTGCTCGAGCCGTGCCGCGGACCCGGCGGATGCAAGCTGTCCGGGGATCGCGCCCAGTGCGACAAATCAGTGATGCAGGCAGGCGACGGTTGTCGCGATCCGGGCCTGAAGGCCTGCAATGTCGTCGGTACTCAGCTGCTGGAGTGCAAGGACGGCAAGATGGTCACGAGCCTCAACTGTCGTGGCTCCAGCGGTTGCCAGTCGAGCGCCGGCAAGCTGGACTGCGATCTGTCGGTGGCCGCGCCCGACGACGTGTGCCCCGAGGGAATGTCGGGCAAGAACGCGTGTAGCGCTGATCGGCTGAGCATCCTGGTGTGCAAGGACGGCAAGTTCAAGGTCGACGAGAGCTGCGCCAAGGGCAAGCTCTGCCGCAGCAAGGGCGGCGGTATCCGCTGCGAGAAGGACGACGGAAAGGCCGAATAGTCACGCCGTGACTTCTCGTTGGTCGAGGCGCGGGTCGAGCGTGTACCCTCGCTTGGCGCGTGTCCGAACCTGCCTCCCAGCGCGTCGTCCCGCCGGACGACGACATCTTGACGTGCCTCGAAGGTGAGACGCTGAACAGCTCGGCCTTCGAAGGTACGAGCTATCGTCTCACGAAGCGCATCGGCGCGGGCGGTATGTCCATCGCCTTCCTCGCGGTGCGCCGCAGCCCGAGCGGCAGCGCGCCCGTCGTGGTCAAGGTGATGCGTCCCTTCGTGATGCGGCAGTCCGCTCGCACGGGCAACCTGATCGTCTTGAAGGAGACGGTGGCGCTCGGCCGGCTCAACGAGAAGGTGCCACCGACGCCGTTCGTGGTGAGGCTGATCGAGACCGGTAGCTCATGGGTGTCCTTCAAGAACGCACCCCTCGAGCTGCCATGGCTAGCGCTCGAGTACGTTCACGGAGGCTCAGAGGGCACGACGCTTCACGAACGCGTCCACTACTCCGTGCAGCGAACCGGCTACGCCTTCGACCCCATCCGCACCAAGCACGCGGTGGAGTGTCTGGCCATCGGCCTCGACGCGATTCACGACGTCGGCGTCGTGCATCGCGATCTCACCCCCGCGAACGTCCTCTGCTGTGGCTTCGGACGAGACGAGATCTTCAAGATCGCCGACTTCGGTATCGCGCGCCCGGCGGGCACCGGCGGCTTCACGTTCGGCGGCGTGCCGGTGGGCACACCAGGCTACGCCGCACCCGAGCAGGTGGAGATGAACAACGATCTGGTGGGCAACCAGAGCGACGTGTTCAGCCTCGCAGCGGTGACCTACCGCATGCTCACCGGCGAGGACTATTTTCCGTCATCGAGCCCCATCGACGCGGTGCTGGCGGCGCGCGCGGACGAGCGCCGCAGCATCACCGAGAGCCGCAACCTCGCGCCGGAGCTGCTCGAGCGCCCGAACGCCTGTCTGGCGATCGATGAGGTGCTGGCTCGCGCGACCAGCACCGACCCGAGGGTGCGCCCTCCGAGCGGCGCGGCTTTCGCAGCGATGCTCGCGCCGGCGCTGCGTGGGGACTCCGCGGTCAGCATGCGAACCACCGCGCGACGCCTGAAGAGCATCGCGGAGGGCGTCTCGAGCACGCTGTTTGCCGGCTACGACTTCATCGTGCGCAATCAACCTGGCTCCGATCACGTGGTGCGGTCGGTGGCCTGGGATGGTGACGGGCGTTGCCTTGCGGCAAGTAACTATGGCCTCGCGTTCTGGAACGGAACGAACTGGGAGAGCGCACCGGCGCAAGAGCTGCCGGTGAAGGACGGCGTGCGCTTCGTACGCCGGGTCGGCGCGGGGCGCTGGTTGGTCGGCGGGGATCAGGCCACCATCTGTGAGTACTCGACCAGCGGTATCGGCAGCGTCCTCAAGGGGCCCGACCCCAAGGTGAGCTTCACACACGCCAGCGGGGAGATGGACGACCTGGCCGTCTTGGTGGGGGAGAGGAGCGGTGAACCGCCGCTGCTCTACGCCATCGCCGGCGGTCATTGGCTGAAACCGGCCCAGCTGACCAAGGCGGAGAGCGTGAACGCCTTGGCGCGCATCGGCCCCGAGGAGTGGCTAGTCGTCGGCCGTGCGAAGGACGGCTACGGCTTTGCCGTGCGGTACCGTCCTACGATGTGGAGCGTCGAGAAGCTGTCGCTCCCCCGAGTCCGCGCCTTCCTTGGTTGCGCCGGCGTGCGGGAGACGGGGAGCGGGGTAGTGGTGGGAGCGACGGGACGCACGGCGCGCACCACCGACGAGGAGCCGTGGGTCAGCGTGGTCCCCGGGGAGCCTGATCTCTCCGCGGTCGCGCTGGACGTCGGAGG
>JAGQIY010000751.1 GCA_020430865.1 Myxococcales bacterium | reverse complement strand
GGAGCGCGTCGGCGATGCCCGAGGCCTGCTTCACCTGGGCCGGATCGGCTGCTGGGCCCAGCAGCACGAAGTCGTTCCACATCACGTCGCGCCGCTCGGTGGCATGGCCGTCCGCGACGTAGGCATCCTCCCGCGCTCGATCGTGCACGAGCACGAGGTCGGCATCACCGCGCTTGCCCAGCTCGAGGGCTTGGCCCGTGCCGACGGGGATCACCTGCACCTCGATGCCGGTCTCCGCCTGCCACGGCTCCAACAGGAACTTCAGCAGCCCGCTGTTCTCCGTGCTGGTCGTGGTGGCCAGGCGCATCTTGACGGGTGCATGGGGCGCCTTGTCCCCGCAGGCGGGGACGAGGGCCGCCATGCCGACCAGCAGTGCGGTGAGAAGGGCGGTGCGTCGGGTCATGTGCATGGCGCGGATGGTGCCTTGGGGCCCGCCATCCCGCCAGCCAGGCGCGATCAGCGGCCTGCCGAGATCTCGGCCTTGCTCGCCTCGACGCGGGACCACTGCACCACGCGTCCACTGCGGGCCGCGGCGTCGTCGCCGAGTACCACGAGCCCGGCGCGCAGGCAGCGCATATCTTCACCCTGCATGTGCAGCAGCGGCACGTTGCCGTCTGCAGGTGAGCGAAGGCTCAGCCAGGCTCCGACTTCCCCGACAACGGCCGTCCCCCCACGCCACGTACGAGAGGTCACCACTAGATGGATGCCCTCGGGAGCTTCGAAGCGAACGCGCCCGAAGCTCCTCTCCAGACGTATCCGAAGTCGCGGCCAACGGAGATCGGAGTTCTCGATATCCGAGGACAGGGCGAACCCGAGCGCCCCGTCTTTGAACGTCAGCGCCCTCGTATCCCCAGGCACCCGCCACGATGCCTCGGGAGTGCCTGTCGTCGACGGGACACCAAACCAGGGGACGTCCGGCGCAGCCTGCCCCAGGAACAAGCCGTCTCGCCCTTTCTCACCCCGAGCGTAGCGCGGCACGGGAAGGCCGAGTGCCAGCGTCGCGGGCACATCACCACGAACCAAGAGCGTCGCCTCGTCTAGCGGCCCTCGACCGCTTTTCCTGAAGAAGCCCGCACTCCCTGGCCGGCGCACGGCAACCTCCATGGCCTCATCGAACCCAAGTGCCGGCACCTTCACGCGCAACCAGGCACGGCGGCACTCGACGCGTCGTTCACCAAGATCGATCGCAATGCCACCTGGCATCTCGAACTGGTGGAGGCGCATCGCGCGGGCCAGATCGTCCTCGATGACGAGCGAACCGGAGTGCCCTGTCGTCAGCGGGACGTAGACCTGGGTCTCGACGGGGTTCGCCTCATCGGTCGACAAGACAAGTCGCAGCTCGCGCCCTTCAACCGGCGCACCCAGCTCGTCCAGCTGCTTGCGCCAGCGACCGACCAGCTCGTCCCCCAGGACCACGTTCCGGAGCGGGAGCGGGCCAACACCATCCCAACGTCGCGTCACCTCCGGCGTCACGCCGTGCCGAATGACGTAGCGAACGACCGACGGCGCCAGCTTGTCGCTGGGCGCCGACTTGACGCGCCGCCACGTCGCGAGCGGCAAGGTGCCATCCGGCCACGGCAGCGTGATGTGGAAGGGCAT
>JAGQIY010000750.1 GCA_020430865.1 Myxococcales bacterium | reverse complement strand
TTCAGCTCCTTCCACGCCGCCTCCGTGGCTGCCTGGAAGCGCGACTCGTCGAGGCCAAGACCACGCAGCGCGCAGTCGATGCAGCGCGCCTCACCCCCGAACACGCTGTAGCCCGCGTTGTAGGCGGCGCCGTCCGCGGCATGCACGATGGCAGCGACCTGAAGCAGCTCACCGTCCACCGTCGGATTCGTGTGGTGCTGCAGGGCGAGCGTGACGTCCTTGGCGAGGCCCCAGATCCGCGCAAGCACGGCGCTGGTCTGACCCGAGACTTCCATCAACGCGTCGGCGAACAGCTCTGGAAGCGGAGGTCGCCTGCGCTCCTTCTGCGCCTTCTCGCTGAGCGCGATCAGCGCGCCAGCAGTCCCCACTTCGTGGAGCAACCCGCACAGGAACGCGTGATCCGCGCGGAGACCAGCTTCCTTCGCCAGGTGCTTGGCCACGTACGCCACGACCAGGCTGTGCTTCTGCAACCGCCCCATGATCTCTTCGTAGCCCTTCGCGCGGAATACGCGCATGTTCATCGAGGCGACGAGAAACAGCTCGCTCACCCGCTGTAGCCCGAGCCGCGTGACGGCGCCCTGGATCGTGAGCCCAGGCGCCGCGCGACCGAACGCCGCGGCCTGTCCGAGCTTGACCACCTCGCCAGCGAGGAGCGCGTCCTGCTCCAGCAGGGAGCTGATCTTCCGCATGTCCACGTCGGGGTCATTCGCCAGCTCCAGGAGCTTGATACCGATGGCCGGAAGACGAGGGGGCTGGTAGCCCGGGGAGCGAAAGGTGGCGAGCAGCTCAGCCACCAGGGATTGGGGGTCGACGGCAGGGGCGGCGAGCGTGTGCACGCCGCGCCCGTAGTTCGGGGCACGCTTGTCGGAAGGCAGCACGCTTCCGTGAGCGGCGGGTCGTGGCGGGTCTTGAGCGTGCAAAGCTACAATTAGAGCGAAAGTTCTGCGCGCTCCCTTGCCTCGATCCGGCGACTCCGCGCGGATCAGCTAGTCCTCGAAGAGCTCCATGCCTTCAGCCAGAGCCTCCGCCAGGTGCTCCTTGGTCACCACACCAAGGATCTCTGGTGCCTGGTCCGGGGGTGAGGGCGCCACCACCACGGCGATCGAGGCGCGCGTTGCTTGAAGCCGTGAGAGCAAGTCGAAGATGGTGGCGTCTGGCGCGATCTGAATATGCGGTGTGGACGGGACTTCGGTGACGCTCGCCGCCCGTTCGAACACGTCGCGATGGCCCAGCGCCCAGGCGCGGCCCAGCACGCGCTCCACCACTCCGCCATCGACCACGACGAAGTAGTCGGGGGCGCTGCGCTCCGGCTCACCATCGCGCAGGTCGAGGCTGCTCGGCGCGACGTCTGGCGTGAGGGTGATCGCGCTGGCGAGCGCCAGATCCGAGACATGATGGACGAGGTGCGCGTTGGCCTGCAGCGCCTGGGGCATCACGTGGCCACGACGGCTGAGCTTCATGGTGTAGACGCTGTCCGCGAGCAACAGCCGACGCACGCCGTAGCTGACCGACGCCGTCAGCGCCATCGGCAGCACCACCGAGTAGTCCAGGGTCATCTCGAAGAGCATCACCGGCGCGGTCAGCACGGCTCCAGTGACGCCAGAGACCATGCCAGCCATCCCCGCCAGCGCGAAGACCAGAGGGTTCGCGGGCAACACGCGAGCGATGATGGCTCCGAACGCTGCGCCCAGCGTGGCGCCCATGAACAGCGACGGTGAGAAGATCCCTCCGGAAGCACCCGAGCCCAGGGTCAGCGAGGAAGCGACCAGCTTCAGCGTGAACAGCAGCAGCAGAAACACCACGCCGCGCTCCGTCGTCAGCACGTCGACGATGGTCGCGTAGCCCACACCCTGCACGAAGTAGTGGCCGCGCCACTCGTACATCGCGACGAAGATCAGCCCAACCGCCAGCATGCCTATCGCGTGTCTCGTGTACGGGCGCTCAGGGAGCCAGCGCTCGAACGCATCCTCGGTCTTGTAGAGCGCCCGGATGAACAGCACTGCGGCCGCGGCCGTCAGGCAGCCCAGCACCAGGTAGGCGGGCAAGACTGCGGCGTTCTCCGTGGCCGTGATGACTGGCACCGGAAACGCAGGCTGATTGCCGAAGAGGAAATGTCCAACGTAGGTCGCGGTGGTGGTGGCGAGCGCGAGGGGCACCAGGGTGCGGACGCTGACCTCGTGGAGCAACACCTCCACGGCGAACAGCACGCCGCCCAGAGGTGTGTTGAAGGTCGCTGCGATGCCCGCACCGCCGCCCGCCGCGACCAGCGTCGCGCGTTGCCAGCGCGACACGTTCGCGAGCTTGCCGCTGAGTGAGCCGAAGGCGGCGCCGATCTGGACGATCGGGCCTTCTCTCCCCACGGAACCGCCTGTGCCGATCGAGATGGCGGAGGTCAGAGACTTGATGGCGGCGACGATGGGGCGGATCTCGCTCTTCTTGTAGTAGATCGCGTCCATCACCTCCGGCACTCCGTGCCCCTTCGCTTCAGGCGCGAAACGCCGCACCAGGTAGACGACGGGAAAGGCACCGAGCACCGGCACCAGCGCCGCAGCGAGTCCCCACGGGGAGCGCGGCGTGTGAGCGTTCGCGTCGTATGCGATGGAAAAGCTGCCCAGGAACGCCAGGTTGTGGAGCAAGGCGATGAGCACGCGGAGAGCGTAGGCCCCGAGCCCCGCGAACGCGCCAAGCAGGATCGCCAGGCCACCAAACGCCAGCGGCGAGAGGCCGGGGTGGTCGCCCCCGAGCAGCCGTCGTCGCAGCGGCAGCGAGCGGAGACCCACTCCTGGTCCAGTCGCGCGGCTCGAGGCACCCCAGTTGAGCATGCTCACATCTTGAGCGCTCGATACTTGATGCGCCGGGGCTGATCCGCGTCTTCGCCCAGGCGGCGATGCCGATCCGCCTCGTACGCCTCGAAATTGCCTTCGAACCACACCACCTGGCTGTCGCCCTCGAAGGCCAGAATGTGGGTCGCGATGCGATCGAGGAACCAGCGATCGTGACTCGTGACCACCGCGCAGCCGGGAAAGTCGAGCAGTGCTTGCTCGAGCGACTGCAGTGTCTCCACGTCCAGATCGTTGGTCGGCTCGTCGAGCAGCAAGACGTTCCCGCCCTGCTTGAGCAGCTTCGCCAGGTGCACGCGGTTTCGCTCTCCGCCGGAGAGCTTGCCCACGGGCTTCTGCTGATCACTGCCCCGGAAGCCGAACCACGAACAGTAGGCGCGGGCCTTCACCTCGCGCTTTCCAAGCTCCACGACCTCGCTACCAGCGCTGATCACGTCGTACACCGACTTCTCGGTGCCCATTTCCTCGCGGGACTGATCGACGTAGGAGATCTGCACCGTGTCGCCGATCTTCAGCTCGCCGCTGTCGGGCTGCTGTTCTCCGACGATCATCCGGAACAGAGTCGTCTTGCCTGCGCCGTTCGGACCGATGATGCCGACGATACCGCTACGGGGTAGCCGGAAATCGAGGTCTTCGAACAGCACCCGATCGCCGAAGGCCTTGCCCAGGCCCACGGCCTCGATCACGTCGTCTCCCAGCCGCGGGCCGGGAGGGATGCTGATTTCACCGCCTTCGATGGCCTTGCTCGACGACTGGTTCATCAGCTCTTCGTAGGCCTGCAGGCGCGCCTTGCTCTTGGCCTGGCGCGCCTTTGGAGAAGCGCGGACCCAGTCGAGTTCCTGCTTGAGCTTGCGCTGGCGAGCGCTCTCTTGCTTCTCTTCCTGGGCGAGGCGCTCCGTCTTCTGTTCGAGCCAAGCCGTGTAGTTGCCCTTGAAGGGATAACCTCGACCGCGGTCCAGCTCCAGGATCCAGCCTGCGACGTTGTCCAGGAAGTAGCGGTCATGGGTCACGGCCACGACCGTGCCGGGGTATTCCTGGAGGAAACGCTCGAGCCAGGCCACGCTCTCGGCGTCGAGGTGGTTGGTGGGCTCGTCGAGCAACAGCATGTCGGGGCGACCCAGCAGGATCCGGCACAGCGCCACGCGCCGCTTCTCGCCCCCCGATAGCTTGCTGATCTCCGCGTCGGCGGGAGGCAAGCGCAGGGCTTCCATCGCGATCTCGACGTTCGTATCGAGGTTCCAGGCGTCGGCGGCGTCGATCTGGTCTTGCAGCTTGCCCTGTTTCTCCAGCAGGGCGTTCATCTCGTCGTCGCTCATGGGCTCGCCGAGCTTCATCGAGACGGCTTCGAACTCCTCCAGCAGCGCGCGCGTCTCACCGACCGCTTCGTCCACCGCCTGCTTGACCGTGGTCGCTTCCCCGAGGTCTGGCTCCTGTGCGAAGTAGCCGATCCTGGTTCCGGGATAGGGCTTGGCCTCACCCAGGAAGTCCTGGTCGACGCCGGCCATGATCTTGAGCAGAGAGCTCTTGCCCGAGCCGTTGATGCCGAGCACGCCGATCTTGGCGCCTGGGTAGAACGCCAGGGTGATGTTCTCGAGCACCTTCTTGTCCGGCGGGTGGACGCGGGTGACGCCTTGCATCGTGAAAATGAACTCGGGCATGGGCGCGTTTCTCTCCCGGCCCTGAACGTCTGTAAACCGCGATCGTGCGCCGAGCTTCGCGCCGGATCTGAGCGCCTGAGCAGGGGTGCGCCTGGGCCGGCTCAGCCCCCGGGTCGGGAGGCTCGAGATGGTGTGCTCGCTTGACGCCTGGGGGTGCCACCACTAAACCTTCAAGAGATTTTGAAACTATCGACGCTCTCGAAAGCAGCTATAAAACAGGCGAAGCGTTGACCCGACGACGCACCAGATGGCCTCTGGGCGCGTCCTCACCCCCAAGAAACCCAGACCATGATCGTGAGCTTGGAGATTGGTAGCGACGCCTCCCGTGTGGAGCGGGAACTGGTGGCGCGCGGGCTCTGGGTGCGGCGGCTGGATGGCGCCCAACGGGTGAGCTTCCTGATCGAGCCGAGTTCACGCCAGGTGACTCGCGAGGAGTTGCTGCAGATCACGGGGGTCCAGGACGTCGCTCAGGCGAAGTCTCCTCACCCGCTACTCGACGCGCAACCTCGCCAGCCAGCGCTGTGCGGGCTGACGCTGGGCCGAGAGCCGTTGCTCATCGCCGGCCCCTGCGCGGTCGAGTCGCCAGCCCAGATCGAAGCCATTGCCGCACGGATCGCCGCTGTGGGTGCGCGCCTGATCCGGGGCGGCGCCTTCAAGCCCCGCACCTCGCCCTATTCCTTTCAGGGGCAGGGCGAGCGGGCGCTGGGCTGGCTCTCCAGCGCCGCGCACAAGCATGGACTCGGGGTGGTCACGGAGGTGATGGCTCCCGAACAGGCGAAGCTCGTGGCCGAACACGCGGACCTGGTGCAGATTGGCTGTCGCAACATGCAGAACTACAGCCTGCTGGCGAGCGCCGCGGCGCTGCAGAAGCCGATGCTGCTGAAACGGGGGATGAGCGCGACCGTGGAGGAGTGGCTGCTGGCGGCGGAGTACTGCCTGCTGCACGGCGCGCCGTTCGTGGTGTTCTGTGAACGCGGGATCCGTGGGTTCGACAGCAGCACCCGCAACCTGCTGGACCTCGGCTCCGTCGCATTGCTGAGCCACGTCCACGGCTTGCCGGTGCTGGTGGATCCGAGCCACGCATGCGGGCGCCGCGACCTGATCCCCGCGCTCTCCCGGGCGGCGGTGGCGGTCGGAGCGGCAGGGCTCTTGCTGGAGACCCACGACGCTCCCGGCGACGCCCTCAGCGATGGACCACAGGCGCT
The DNA here is from genome assembly GCA_020430865.1 of Myxococcales bacterium. The sequence continues at coordinate 8,000 of JAGQIY010000750.1, read as the reverse complement.
ATCGCCCGCAGAACTCGAGGCAATCGCAGGGGAGATGGGCGTTCGTCGCCCCACCGCAATCGAGCGCCCGCAAGTAGCGCCTCGCCTGGAGGCACGCACATGAGCCAGGTGGAGACCAAGAGCAGCGTCGATGGGGCGGAGCCCCGCGGGGGCTCGGGCGAGATGTTCGACCGCATCGCGCGCCGCTACGACCTGCTGAACCGTATTATTTCCCTGGGGATCGACCAGGGGTGGCGTCGCAAGACCGTACGCTCGCTGGCGCTGGAGGGCGACGCCCAGGTCCTGGATCTCGCGACCGGCACGGGGGACCTGGCGATCCTCGTCGCGGAGACGCACCCCACCGTGGAGGTGGTCGGCGTCGACCCCTCCGCGGGGATGCTGGAGGTGGGCCGCCAGAAGGTCCACGATCGAGACCTCACGGGTCGCATCCGCATGGTGCAAGGCAAGGCCGAAGAGCTGCATTTCGACGCCGATCGCTTCGACGGTGTGTGTATGGCCTTCGGCATCCGCAACGCCGAGGACCGCGGACGCGCGCTGAGAGAAATGGCTCGCGTCACTCGACCCGGCGGACGCATCGCCATCCTGGAGCTCTCGGAGCCGACGGGCGTGCTGGGGCCGATGGCCCGCTTTCACGTCCACCAGGTGGTTCCACGCCTCGGCGCCTGGCTCTCGGGAGCCAAGGAGTACCGCTACCTGGAGCGATCCATCGCGGCGTTCCCGCCTGCGGAGGAGTTCGCCGAGTTGATGCGAGCCAGTGACCTCGAGGTGCTCGACGTGGTGCCGCTGACGTTCGGTGTCTGTCATCTCTACGTCGCGACCCCGAAGGCCAAGGGGGCCGACTGACGTGAGCTCTCCCGGGCTGAGCCCTCTGGCGCCAAACGAGGTAGTCGACCCTCGGGGCTCCCTCGAGCAACGCATCGCGGGCGCGCTGGAGCGATCGCATGGCTGCGCTCTGGTCAGCCTGAGCGTCCCGGCGCCACGTGTCCCCGCGGATACGCTGCTCAGGGCGCGAGGCGACGCGCCGAGCTTCCTCTGGGCGCCTCCGGCAGCCACGCACTTCGCAGGTTTCGGCGCGGCCCAGGAGATCTCGAGCGCGGGCCCGGGCCGCTTCAGGGAGTCGGCCCAGCGCGGCGCTCAGGTGCTGCGAGAGATCCGTGAGCTGCTGGCTCCCGAGGCGCCGAACGCGCGCCTCTTCGGCGGCTTCGCCTTCCAGAGCGCCAGCGGCGAACATGGCTTGAGCGATCCCTGGCAGAGCTTCGGCGAGGCGCGCTTCCTGCTGCCGCGAGTGCGCTACGCCGTGTCCGGCGACCAGGCTTGGCTGAGCCTCACCCTCGGTCCGAGCGAGCGCAACCCGGAGCGAGTCGCCGAGGAGCTCCACCAGCTGCTGGGAGGGCTGCGCCACGCCGAGGCGCCCAACAGCCTCGCCATGCGTCAGGCCCACGGCGACGTCGTCAGCACCGAGGCCTCGAGCTACGACAGCTGGCAGACCCTGATCCAGTCGATCCTCGCCGCCATCGCCAAGGGCGGCGCCGAGAAGATCGTGGCCGCGCGCAAGACGCGCTTCACGCTGCAGAACGCCGTGGATCCGTTGGCGGTGTTGCAGCGACTGCAGGGCTCACCGAACGTCAACCGCGTGGCCTTCCGCTTCGCCATGGCTGAATTCCTCGCGGCAACGCCAGAGCGACTGCTGCGGCGCTCCGGTCGTCAGATCCAGACCGAGGCGCTGGCAGGCACGCTGCCGACGCAGCGCGCCTCGGGCTCCGTCGCCGACGCGGTGCGCGCGCTCCTCGCGAGCCGAAAAGACCGCGAAGAGCACGCCTACGTGGTGCAGGAGATCTTGCGGTGCCTGGCGCCGTTCTGCAGCTCCATTCGCGCGGCGGACGAGCCAGTCGTGCGGGAGCTTCGCCACGTCGTCCACCTCCAGACGCCCATCGCCGGTGAGCTGGCCGCCGAGCCCGAACGCCACGTGCTGGAGCTGGTCGAGGCATTGCACCCGACTCCGGCCGTGGGCGGCGTCCCCCGAGAGTTCGCGCTCGACTTCCTGAGCCAGCACGAAGCCCTGGAGCGCGGTTGGTACGCGGGTCCACTGGGCTGGTTCGATGCCGCCGGAGACGGTGAGTTCTGGGTGGGACTGCGCTCCGGGGTGTTCGAAGGCAATCAGGCCCACCTGTTCGCTGGTGCCGGCATCGTGCGCGGCTCGGAGACCCAGAGCGAGTTCGCAGAGACCGAAGTCAAGCTCACCAGCCTGCTGCGAGCGCTCGGCATCGCGTGATCCGCTAGGCTTGGCCATGCACAGCGGCGAAGCAGCGAGCCCCGCGCACCTCACGACTAGCTGGGCGCGGCTGTTGATCCACAGCCTGTGGGACGCTGGCGTCGAGCACTTCGTGGTCAGCCCGGGGTCACGCTCGACGCCGTTCACCTGGGCGCTGTGCGAGCTGACCAGACGGCGTGAACCCGGGCGAGCCGCTCCCCAGCTGCAGATCGTGCTCGACGAACGCTCCGCCGCCTTCGTGGCGCTGGGCGTCGCGCGAAACACCGGAAGACCTGCCACGCTCCTGTGCACCTCGGGCAGCGCGGCCGCCAATTATTTCCCTGCGGTAGTAGAGGCTCGCGCAGCGGGCCTGCCGATGCTGCTGTTGACCAGCGACCGTCCGACGGAGCTCGGCCAGTGCGGCGCCCCACAGACCCTGGACCAGCTGAAGCTGTACGGCGACCAGGCCGTCGGCTTCTTCGAGCTGGGTCAGGCCGAGGCCGACTCGCGCGCGTGGCGCGGGTTGCGCAGGATGGCGCTCCAGGCCTACTCGACGAGCCTTGGACCGCTGCCAGGCCCGGTTCAGCTCAACGTGCGCGCGCGCAAGCCACTCGAGCCGCAGCCTGACGGCCCGCTGAAAGGGTACGTCGACTCGCTGATCGGACCTCCCCCCGAGATCGAAGTCCGCACGGAAATATGCATCACGGAAGCCAGCGCGCAGCGGCTCGCTCAGCGGATGAACCAAGCCAGGCGCGGCGCCATCGTGTGCGGCCCGCTTTCCCCGGAGCAAGCACCAGCGGCGAATCTCCTCGCGGATCTGGTCGCGACCTCGGGCTGGCCCGTCTTCTGCGAGGCGACGAGCAACGCGGAGCCGGTCCAGGGCGCCGTCCGCCGCTTCGACACGTGGCTGCGCGAGCCTGCCGCGCTGCAGTCGCTGTTGCCCGACGTCGTGCTCCAGCTCGGCCCCTTGCCAACGTCTGGAGCGCTGCTACGCGCGCTGGATACCCATGAGGTCGAACGCCACGTGATCTGCCCGTTCGGCTATCAGGATCCCGTGAACCGCGCGACCAGCGTGCAACGGGCGAACCTGGGGCCGAGCCTGCAGCGACTGGTGCCGAAGCTGCGCCTGGCGAGCGAGGCCGCCGGATACCGTGAGCGGCTCGCTCGGGTGGAGGCGGCCTGCGACGGCGCGCTGGCCGAGGTGCTCAGCGACTGCGACGCCGAACCCCAGCTCAGCGAAGCGAGCGCGCTGGACGCCATCCTGCGAAACCTCCCGGAAGCGGCTACCCTGAGTGTGGGCAACAGCCTCGCGGTGCGTGAAGTCGACTGGTTCCGTCACCACCGACTGCCTGGTCGGGTACTGTCCCAGCGAGGCCTGAACGGGATCGACGGCAACGTGAGCGCGGCGGTGGGAGCGAGCTGGGCGAGCCCGACCCCGGGCCCCCACCTGCTACTGCTGGGAGACCTGAGTCTTCTCCATGACTTGGGTGGCCTCTGGGCAGCTGCCCGGCTGCGTCGGAACCTGGTGATTTGCGTGCTCAACAACGGCGGTGGGCGCATCTTCGAGATGTTGCCCCTGGCAAGCAGCGTCGACAGTAGCGCGCTGGAACCCTGGACCACTCCGCACGAAGCGAGCCTGGAGAGCGCCGCGGGGATACACGGGCTGCGGTACCTCCGAGCGACCAGCCGGTTCGAGATCAAGACGGCACTGGATGCCTGCATGCAGCGCGAGGCCGCTGCGCTGGTGGAGGTTCGGGTGGCAGACCAATCCAGCATTTCTGCTCAGCGCGCCTTGTGGCGCCGCGCGAGCGGGCGTATCTCGGCAGCGCTGTAGGTCGCAGAGCCGGTGGCTCCGACTGCTTGGGCGCTCTCCCCTCGCCCACGGCACGGCTGGCAATGGATATCGTTTTTCTTCACGGATTTACCGGTACGCCGGGCTCGTTTCGCTGGGTGCAGGAAGCCCTGGCCCCGATCGAAGCGCGGGTGTTCGCGCCGATCCTCGTGGGACACAACGGCGGACCCAGCGAGCGCTGTAGCTTCGAGGACGAGGTGCGGCGCGTCAGCCGTGAGATCGACGAGAACGGTTTCCGCGGGGCACATCTGATCGGCTACTCCCTGGGCAGCCGGGTCTCGTTGGGCTTGCTCATGCACGACCAGTCTCAGTTCGCGTCGGCGACCCTGGTGGGTGTACAACCGGGCCTCGAGAGCGAAGCCGCACGGAATCAAAGGATCCAGGCCGACGAGGGCTGGTGTGAGCTGCTGGAGCGTCAAGGCATCACGGCGTTCATCCGCGCCTGGGTGACCTTGCCGCTCTGGGACTCGCAGCGAACGCTCAGCGAGGACAAGATCGAAGCCCAGGCTCGAGACCGCATGAGCCACTCGGCGGCGGGCCTCGCCTGCTCACTGCGAAGTCTGGGCCTCGGTCGCATGCCGCCATACGTCGATCGAGCGCACAGCCTCGAGCTTCCGGTGCGGCTGGTCGTCGGGGAGCTGGACACGAAGTTCCGCGAGATCGCCCAGCGCCTCGTGCGCAGCCTGCCAAACGGGAGCCTGCACGTCGCAGGAGGCGCCGGGCACAACGTGCTCCTGGAGCGTCCCGATTTCGTCGCGCAGGTGTTAAGAAGCGCGGGCAGCTCGTGTCTTCCTCCGACCTGACCTCCGCCTCTCGAGAGCTCCCCAAGCCGGGCAGCTTCCGCGCCTGGGTGCTCGCCTGCCGACCGGCGACGCTCTCCGCTAGCTCGGTCCCGGTGCTGGTGGGGACGGCGTGCGCATTCCAGGCAGGTGGCTTCGAGCTCGGACCGGCGCTGGCGGCGCTGGTGGGAGCCGGCCTGCTGCAGATCGGCAGCAACTTCGCCAACGACGTCTTCGACTACGAAAAAGGCGCAGACACCGAAGAGCGCCTCGGCCCCACCCGCGCCGTCCAGGCGGGTCTGGTCTCGCCCAGAGGCATGAAGCGCGGGATGTGGCTGGTGTTCGGTCTGGCGCTGCTGGTCGGCATCTACCTCACCTGGATCGCTGGACCGGTGATCATCGTGATCGGTCTGTGCTCGATCGCAGCCGCCATCGCCTACACCGGCGGACCGTATCCGCTCGGATACCACGGACTCGGCGACGTGTTCGTGATGTTGTTCTTCGGCTTCGTCGCGGTGCTCGGTACGATCTACGTCCAGCTGGGAGCGCTGACGCGCCTCGGCTGGATCGCCAGCGTGCCCGTCGGGGCGCTGGCGACTGCGATCCTGGTCGTGAACAACGTGCGGGACTGCGACACCGATCGCATCGCGGGCAAGCGCACTCTGGCGGTGCGCTTCGGCAAGGGCGGCGGCGTGGCCGAGTACGTCATCCTCTACGCCGTGTCCTACCTGACGCCGCCGTTGCTCTATCTTGGTGCGGGTCTTGCAAACGTTGGAGACGCTGCAAACCAGGGCATCGGTCCCGAGGCCAGCGCCCAGTCGGCGCTGGAACCTTGGGTGATGTTGCCTTGGTTGGCTTTACCCTTGGCGATCAAGAACGTGAGCGCCATGCTTCGCGACCTGCGACCTCGAGAGTCGGATCCCGGCGCCGCCAAACGCCGCGGCGTGGCCCTCAACGAGACCCTGGTGAGGACGGCGAAGCACCTCGCCATCTTCGGCTTGCTGTTCGCAGTTGGTCTGACACTATCCCGAATCTGATCGTGAGCTGAGAGTATGCGCGCTTCCCGCTGTCGCGTGCGCCTGGACGAAAGGCGTGACTTCGACCTGAACCTCAAGACGTCGGGCGGAACCTGGACCTCACGTCCGAGCGCCCTGGTGCACCTGGTCTCCAAGGACGGAACCACGGGCAGCGGCGAGCTCGCACCGCTACCCGGCTACAGCCCCGATGAGTTCGACGCTGCCTACCAGGCGCTCGCGGAGCTGGAGCCCCTCGAGATCGATCCGCCGGATTTCGCCAAGCCTCGCATCCTGCTCTCCCGCATCGAGGCGATGGTCCCGCGTAGCCTGCCTTCGGCGCGCTTCGCGCTGAGCTCGGCTGCGATGGACTGGATCGGTCAGCAGATGGGCATTCCCGCATGGGAATTGTTGCTGCCACCAACGGACGATGGCAAGGCGGACGCTCTACCCCTCTGCGCGCTGCTGCCGAGTGACGACCCGGCTGGTGCCGCCAAGGCGCTGATCGCCGACGGCTACGGCTGCGTCAAGTACAAGGTCTCTGCCGATCTCGAGCAGACGACCAAGGATCTCAAGGCCATCTCCGAGGTGCTGAAGCAGGGGGGTTTGGGGGGAGGGTGTCTGCGCCTGGACGCCAACCAGGGCCTCACTGCAAAGCAGCTGGGAGATACCTTGAAGGCGCTGAGCACCTTCGAGCCCGATATGCTCGAGGAGCCGCTCGACTCGGAAGAGCTGGTCGCCTGGCTCAGCGCCGGCAACACCTCTCCGTGCCCACTGGGTGTCGACGAGAGCCTGTTCGGAGCGCCCAGCATGGTGAAGGCCTGGTTCGGCACGCACCAGACGGCGGCGGTGGTGCTCAAGCCGTCGTGCCTGGGCCTCGCGCGCTGCCTGGACATCGCCGAGCAGGCGCGCAGCGTCGGAGTGGACGTCACCGTGAGCCACTGCTTCGAGGGCGCGATCGGCTACACGGCGGTCGCCGCGGTCGCCATCGCCATCGGGAGCCGCAAGCTGCCGAGTGGCCTCGCGCCGCCGCAGACGGTGGCAAGCTCGACCAAGCGCGCCGGTGCCAAGCCGCCGTTCGTTGCCGCGGGGTACATCACGCCGTGGGATACGTCGGGGCTCGACACCGAGTTCGCGGTGCGCGGTTGACCCAGGGCTCGGCCTCCCTGTCGCTGGGCCGGGTCGCTGGCGAGGGGGCTCACGAGATCGCGCTGATCGACGGCGATCAGCTGGTGACGTACGCTGAGCTGCTGGCAGGCGCTCGCGCGGCGCAGGGGTGGCTCGCGGCGCAGGGGCTGCTCGATGCGCGTCTGCTCGCCAGCGTCGCCGAGGCGAGCAGGCGCCACATCGAGCTGGTGCTGGGCGCCGTCGATCTGGGCTTGCCCATCGCCTTCGTGCATCCGCGCCTGCACCCGGCCGAGCGCGCAAAGCTGCTGAACGGCTTCGAGCATACGCGAGCCGCTCCGGTGCTGGACGCTTCGACGTTGCCGAGCTCCGGCTGGGAGGCGGCAGGCAGCGCGCCTCACCCCCAAGAACCGAGCACGACCGAGGCCTGGCGGCGCTGGCAGGCTGTACTCTTCACCAGCGGCAGCACCGGCGCGCCCAAGGGGGTGCTGCTCGGCGCGGAGCAGTTCTTGGCGGCGGCCCGCGCATCCGAAAAGAACCTGGGCTGGATGGCAGGCGACCGCTGGCTGCTCAGCCTGCCGGTGGCTCATGTCGGAGGCCTGAGCATCGTCCTACGTTGCCTCGCGGCAAGAAAGACCGTGGTCTTGCCGGAGTCTGGGTCGGGGCTGGACCTCGGGCGCTCGACCCGCGCGGTGGAGCGGCATCGCGTGAGCCTGATGAGCCTGGTGCCGACCCAGCTGGAGAAGCTGATCGACTGGCGTCCACCGCCGAGCCTGCGCGCGGCCCTGATCGGCGGCGCTGCGGCGCGAGCGGAGACCCTGCGGGCCGCGCGAGCGACCGGGATCCCCACCTTGACCACCTACGGCGCGACCGAGGCCTGCTCTCAGCTGGCGACGCAACCCCTCGGTAGCCCGCTGCGCGAAGACGGTGCGGTGCGGCCGGCGGTGGCGGGGACGCGCCTCGAGATCCGCGCGGGCCGC
>JAGQIY010000749.1 GCA_020430865.1 Myxococcales bacterium | reverse complement strand
GATGCAGCTGTTGCGACCGCAGTCGGTGGCGATGTCCGCGATCGTCTTGCCGTCGTACTCCGCCTCGTACTCGGTCTGGAGATCGACGCAGGCGTCCATCGGAAGCGTGGTTCCGCCGCCGGAACCGCCAGTGGCGCCGCTGCCACCGCTGCCACCTCCAGTGCCACCGTTGCCGGTGCCGCCGGATCCAGCGTTGCCAGTGCCGCCGCTGCCACCACCGTCGTCGTCGCTGCTGCACGCGACCGTGCTGGCGCTAAGAGCCAAAATCGAAGTGAGGATCAAGAGCCGAGTCTTCATGAGGGAAAGGTTCGCACGCGGATATGCTTCCGGCAATTGAATTGCATCCCCGAGGTTTCGGCTTGGGGGCCAGGGTGTAGCCAGGCTGGATTCGAGTCTCGGATCGGGGTACGTCGCCCCGCATGCGCTCAACCCCACCTCGTCTGTGCCTCGACTCGAATGGCGGCCATTCGGTCGCGCGCCCGCGGCGCTTCCGCGCTGCCTGGATCCTGGGTCTGGTTGCCCTCGGCTGCGGGAACGCCCCACCGGCGCAGCCACCAGCACCGCCGACACCGACGACGAACCCGGTGGCGTCGACGCCGACCCCTGCGAGCGCTGCCTCCAGCGCGGCCGCGACGGCGAGCGCCCCCGAGCCTCCGCCGAAGCCAGCGCCGGATCGTCCGCTCAACGTGCTCTTGATACTCGTCGACAGCATGCGCGCCGACATGCCCTGGGCTGGCTATGACAAGCCCATCGCGCCAAACCTCACGGAACTCGAGAAGCACAGCGTCAGCTACACGCGTGCTCACTCGATCTCGAGCTACACGGCGAAGAGCGTCGGCGGTCTGCTCGCCGGCAAGTATCCCTCGGCGCTCCGACGCAGCGGCTTCTTCTTCACCAAGTATTCCGATGCCGACACCTTCTTCCCGGAGCTCCTGCAGGCTGCGGGGGTCCACACCATGGCCGGTCACGCCCACATGTACATGAAGCGCGGAAACAAGATGGATCAAGGCTTCGACGACTGGCGTGTGGTGGAGGGTATCGATTTCGACGCACAGACGGACAACCACGTCACGAGTCAGAAGTTGACGCCGATGGCGATCGACCAGCTCGGCGCCGTGAAGGCTGACAAACCGTTCTTCATGTATCTCCACTACATGGATCCTCACGACGTCTACACGACCCACAAGGAGTCTCCCGACTTCGGCAAGAGCGCGCGCGGGCGATACGACTCCGAGATCTTCTATACGGACCTCTGGATCGGAAAGCTCCTCGACTACTGCAAGCAGCAGCCCTGGTGGTCCAAGACGGCGGTCATCGTCAGCGCCGATCACGGTGAGGCGTTCGGAGAGCACCACCAGTACCGTCACGCTTTTTCCCTCTGGGAAATGCTGACTCACGTCCCTCTGTTCGTGCACCTGCCGGATCGCGACGAAGGGCGCCGCATCGACACCCCGAGAGGTGCGATCGACGTCGCCCCCACGGTCCTCGACCTGATGGGAGTCGACGCCCCAGAGGGCGAGTTCGCGGGCAAGAGCCTGGTCGAGGAGCTGTATGGTCGGGAAGAGCCAGCCGAGCGACCAGTGATCATGGATCTCCCTGCAGACAGCAACAATCCGCGAGTGCGCGCCATGATCCTCGGGGACTACAAGCTCATCGTCTACGACAACGGCTGGCGCAAGGATCTCTTCAACCTGAAGGACGATCCAGGCGAGAAGAAGGACCTGGCCAAGGTCGAACCCGAGAAATTCAAGCAGATGGTCGAGCTCTTCGAGACCGAGTGGGGCAAGGTCAAGGAGGTCAAGCCCTACGGCGGAAACAAGCTCAAGGACGGCAGCGTCGCCAACGGCCCCAGCTGACTTCGTCCCACGCGGCAGCTCTCCGAAATCGTTGCCGCGTGGATATGGCCGCTGGGCTCCGTTCAGCGGACGACCGAGCCGAGATCCTGGTCCAGCTGCTCGGCCGTGGTGCGGATCACGCTGGCGAACCAGCGCGTGTGATCGGTGCGGACGAGGTACTCCACCTTGGCGTCCTCTCCCTCCCCTTCCGCCTTCTCCCGCACCAGCATCAGCTCTCCGATGCGCTTGCTGCCTTCGAAGTACTCCACCGCGAAGACCGGCGTGGAGCCAGGATCGGGCTTCTCTCCAACGTAGCGATTGGGTCGCAGGCGCCCGAGCTTGACCATCCAGTTCGTGGCCGTCTCGTCCTCTTGCCTGGGTGACTCGGCGTCCGCCCAGGCGCTCTGATTACCCGCCATCGGGACCAGCTCCCGTGTCTGATCGCCGGCAGTGATGCGCACCCGGGTGATCTGCTCGGGCTCGAAGCCGTTGAGGTTGCGCTCGGTCAGGCGGGAGTCGGCGTTCTCCAGATCTCGCGTGATGCTGCCGAGGATCGCGTAGGCCACCCCGCTGTCGACGTCGCGGACGTAGCGATCGGCGCCACCTGGAGTCGTACCTCCGAGCTGGAGCGCGTGGGTGGCTCCGCCCAGGGTCACCCGCAAGGTCCCTTCGGGCTTGTCGAAGCCGAAGTCGGCCAGCTGGGCGTCGGCGATCTTACCCAGTGATCGGTAGGCGCCGAGGGGTGCGAGCTGCTCGGTCAGCTTCTCGATGCTGCTCGCCGCGATGAAGCGGACGGTCTCACTCTCCGGCTTGGCGGCAGGCGCTTGGCCTGCGCCAGCGTCCGCCTTCGACGGCGGCGGAGTGCGCTTCTCCCGCGTGAGCTCACCCACGAAGTAGCGCCCATCTCGGTCCTTCTTCGCTTCGAGGGTTACCTTTCGGCCCTCCATCTCCAGCTCGATCTTGCTCAGCTGGTCGGGCTTGCCCGACCACACCTGCACCTGGAGATGCTGACTTCCGGGGGGCGGCGCGCTCTTGGTGAACCCGGAGTAGGCGAGCGCGCTCGCTGCGAGCAACAGACCTCCGTGGAGGAACAGGCTTCGGTTCGCCTTCATGACTTCTCCTCCGCTTCGTGCTCGTCGTCCGTTTCGTGCTCGTCGTCTGCTTCGTGCTCGTCGTCTGCTTCGTGCTCGTCGTCTGCTTCGTGCTCGTCGTCTGCTTCGTGCTCGTCGTCTGCTTCGGCGGTGTCCCCGGCGTCTCGCGGACTCCCCGGCGCTTCGGCCTTTTCCTCGGGGTTTGGGGGTGAGGAACTCTCCCCCCCTGCCCGAGCTGCCTTGCTCTGCGGACGCCTGCTCAGCAACAGCCCGAGACCGAGCACCAGCAGCGGGACGCCCAGGATCGTGCTGTAGAACCAGAGCGTGTCGCCCTTCTTGGTGTGCTCGATCGGACGATCTTCCTCGCTGGAGATCTCCCCGGCGAAGCTCTCTTCGCCTCCCAGCCAACGCACCACGTCGACGAACATCAGCTGATTCGTGGGAGACTTCGCCATGACGAAATCGCTCACTGCATCCGCGTCGGAGATCACGAAGGCTCGCATCTCCTCGGGTAGCAGCTCGTCTTGCAGCGGCTTGCCCTTGGCGTCTGGCTTCGCGTTGGCGTCCGGCTTCTTCGCAGGCTTGCCGCCACTCGTCACCGCTGCGGCGAAGTTGTAGACCTTGCGGACCTCTCCGGGATCGAACTCGTAGTTGCGATTGAGGTCCGCGAACGTACCCGAGAGCGAGCGGATCGCGAAATCGACCTGAGTCTTTCCCTGGGGAGACTTGACCAGGCTCCCGGCGCCGTTGACGACGATGGCTGCTCGGGCAGAGTTGCGGCTCAGCGTCGAGACAGCCGCGTGGGAGGAGAACTTGTTCGTGGGTAGCAAGCCGCGATCCGAGGCGTTGAAGCGCATTCGCAGATGCTTGGCTGGCGAGTCGTTGACCAGGATGCCTGGCTCGAGATCGACCCCCACCACCTCCGCCAGGCCATTCAGCCCCGCCAGCGCTTCCGCGTCGGCAGGCGCCGGGCCTGGTGCTTCAGCCCCGGGCTTGGCGCTCGCAGCAGGCCTGGCGCTCGCAGCAGGCCTGGCGCTCGCAGCAGG
>JAGQIY010000748.1 GCA_020430865.1 Myxococcales bacterium | reverse complement strand
TACGACGTCGGATAGCGTGACCTCCTGCAAGGCGGCCCCCGGCGGAATGGAACGGCGCTCAGGGGGGCAGGGGGCCGCGCGGTCGACGTGCAGCCGGGGGGCCACCTGCGCCGGCGGCTGGGCGGGGCTGAGCGCGCTCGCGGCTGCCTTGGCGGGCCTCTCAGGGGGCTGGGGTTGGGCCTGGGGCGCGTTCGCACGTGCTGGCTCGGGTCGGCTCCCCACCACGTTCAGCCGCTCCCGTCGGAGCGCGCTCAGCAGGGCAGCGCTGCGCTGCTTGGTCTGGGGTGATCGCTTGAGCTCAGGGGCTGGGGCGGGCGTGGGCTCGGGCGTCGACTCCAGGACCACCTGCGGCTCCGGCGCTTGCTTCGTGCCGGGGGGGAAGATGTGGGGCGAGCGGGCGGCGATCTTCTCCGGTTCGGTCAAGACCCGCTGCAGGCCGCGTTTCCGTCCGGAATGAAGCTCGGCGAGTCGTGCCTGAGTGACGGTGTGGCCGGGGTCGATTCGCAGGATGCGCTTGCACACCGCGACCGCCTTGAGCAGGAAGCCCGCCCGAGAGTACGCCTCCGCCGCCCTGAGCAGCGCTGCCAGTTCCTGGTCCTGTTGCTTGATGCGCGCGAACGCGTCGGCGGCCCGCTTGGGCCACTCGGGCTCGCTCGGTTCGGCTCGTTCGAGCTGTTCGTACAGCCTTGCCAGTTCTTCGTGGTCGTCCCGCCGTCGCGCCGTCTCGGCTGCTTCACGCAGTTTGCGGATCTTGCGGGACATGACCCTCGAGTATACGCCCAAGCCGCTCGAGCGCTGAAGCCACGGCGCGCGGCCGCCACGTCCCGGGCGTGACGAATCGCGTCGCCGTCCGCCTTCCAGCGTCGCGGCTCACGGCAGGGTCGCTGGCAGGAGGCGCGCGCGATTCTGGCTGACCAAGAGGGGTTTCCGGCGCCCCCACCAGGGGTTACGAGGAGCCTTGGGCGCTTTCGAGCGGCCCGGCACTGGATGTGCTTTGGTGTGCGTGAGATGAGCAGCGCCACCGACTCGAATCCGCTGAACGCCGTCAAGGACCGCCTGCTGGCCCGCGAGCGCTGGCCGCTCTACGTTGCCGGAAAGGCTGAGCAGCCCAACGCAGACCTGGTCGTGACTGACAAATACGGCGGGGAAGCCATCGCTCACGTCGCGCTGGCGGACGCGTCGGTCATCGAGCGCGCGATCGCCGGCAGCGTCGAAGCGACCAAGCCCATGCGTCAGCTCAAGGCGTATCAGCGGCAAGCCGTGCTTGCCCACTGTGTGAAGCGCTTCCAGGAGCGATTCGATGAGCTCGCGCTGGCGCTCTGCCTGGAGGCTGGCAAGCCCATCAAGGACTCACGCGGCGAGGTCACCCGGCTGATCGACACCTTCCGCTATGCAGCCGAGGAGTCGGTGCGGCTGGATGGTCAGGTGCTCGAGCTGGCGATCAGCGAGCGGGCGAAGGACTACACCGGGATGGTGAAGCGGGTGCCAATCGGTCCCTGTAGCTTCATCAGCCCGTTCAACTTCCCACTGAACCTCGCGGCGCACAAGATTGCCCCCGCGCTGGCAGTCGGCTGCCCGTTCGTGCTGAAGCCCGCGAGCTTGACCCCTCTTGGGGCCTTGATGATCGCAGAAATCCTTGCGGAAACGGATCTGCCGGAGGGAGCGTTCAGCGTTCTGCCCTGTCGCCGGGACGCTGCTTCTGCGTTCACCGAAGACGAACGCTTCAAGCTGCTCTCGTTCACGGGGTCGCAGTCGGTAGGCTGGGACCTGAAGGCCGCAGCAGGCAAGAAGCGGGTGGTGCTGGAGCTGGGTGGCAATGCGGCGTGTATCGTCGATCGCGGGGTGGACCTGGAGGATGTGACCAACCGGCTGATCACCGGCGCCTTCTACCAGTCGGGACAGAGCTGTATTGGCGTGCAGCGGATCATCATCCACGAGGAGGTCTACGACGAACTCGTGGCTCGCCTCGTCGAGCGCACCAGGCAGCTGAAGAGCGGCGATCCTCAGGACCCAGAGACATTCATCGGTCCGATGATCTCGGTCAAGGAGGCCGAGCGGCTCGAGCGCTGGATCCGAGCCGCGATGGATCGGGGCGCGAAGCTCCTGTGCGGTGGCGGGCGAGAGGGGGCGATGCTCGAGGCATGTCTCCTCGAAGGGGTGCCCCGAGACACCGACCTGTACGCCGAAGAGGCGTTCGGTCCGGTGGCGTTGCTCAGCCGATTCCAGCGCTTCGAGGACGCCCTGCACGAGGTGAATGACAGCATCTACGGGCTGCAGGCGGGCGTCTTCACCCGTGACCTCTACCGCGCCCACCAGGCGTGGGACGAGCTCGAGGTCGGAGGCGTGGTGATCGGTGATGTACCGTCTTGGCGGGTCGACCACATGCCCTACGGGGGAGTCAAGGACAGCGGTTTCGGGCGCGAAGGGATTCGCTACTCGATGGAGGACATGACGGAGCCCCGGCTCATGGTGATCCGCACGCCACCCTCGAGCTGACGCGAAGGAGCTGCCGTGGCAGTCCTCCGCTCGGCATTCTCTTCCTCGAGGAACCGAGCGCTTCGCGTCCCCTCAGAGGCGGTAGCCGACGCCGAGGTAGCCATACAGGTACTGATCCAGCGCACCGCCCGCGACTGCCTCACCGTCATCCGTGACGCCGACGTTCTCCGGATCGGGGTTCAGCGTGTAGAAATAGCGTTCGACGCGGGCGCCGAGCAGTAGATCGAGCCCTCCGAGGGCGAGCCCGAACTCCAGCCGAGCATCCACCGCTCCCACGCTCTGGTCGGGGAACCAGGGATCTTCGGCGAACTCGCCGCTGTCCAGCACGAAGCGGTATCCGACGTCCAGGCCGATGAACAGCGAGCCGATGGCGATGCGCGCGTCGAGTGCGGGACGCACGTAGCCATACTTGACGCTGGGGATGAAGTTTCGGTCGCCGTCATCGAGCTCGAACGTCTGCTGTCCGTAGCGTGCGCTGACCCCGAGCTCCTGCTCGCCGAGCGGAATGCGCCAGCGCAGTCCAACGTCGAAGGCGTTGCTCGAGGTGTCGAGCTCGCCCCCGTCAGTCGTCTCGGAACTCAGGCCGAACGCCTGCTGATAGCCGCCCACCAAGCCCACGTTCGCGCCCACACCGTCGGCGAAGCTGGCCCAGGGGTACCACTCCAGGTCCAGGCGAACGAAGGGCGCTGCACCGAGCTCGTAGGGGCGAAGCGTGCCGTTGAGGTCGTCCGTGTACTCGAATTTGCGGTTCATCGCGCCGCCGCGCAGGCTGATCCGGAACGCCTCGGGACGATCACCGCTGGGCTCCTGCGCGGGCTCTTCGGCTTTGGGCTCGTCCTTCGCCGCCTTGGGTTCCTCCGCTTTGGGCTCGGCCTCTGCCTCGGGCTCTTGCTTCGCCTCCGGCTCTGCCGCTCTGGCGACCTGAGCCTTGCTCGCAGGACCGCTGAGCTTGTCCAGTAGCTCCTTGTTGACTGCCTTCTTGAGCCCCGCGGGGAAGTTACCGTTGAACTCGAGCACCTCGAGACTGTCCCCCGTCGCGCCGTCGACGACGTTCAGCTCGAGCTTCCACTTCACGCCCTTGTGGCTGACCACGCCCTCGAGGATGGCCGCCACGCCGAGCTCCTGTGAGACCGCCTGGTAGCTCTGGGAGTTGCCATCGATCTTCGACTTCGCGCCATCGAGCTTCTTCTTGGAGACGACGTCGTACTCCGCGTTCCCGTCGAGCAGCCTGACGACCCAGGTGCGCGCCTGGGCCTTGCGTGGACCCTCGAAGTCACGGACCACGATGCTCGTCTTCGCGAAGCTGGACCCGGCGAACAGACACACGAACAACGCGGTGCACAGTCCCAGCCACAGACGCCCCAGAGGGCGCGTTGCCGCGAGGAATCCAGAGCGAATCTCGGGGCTTCTCACATCTCCTCCGGGGCATTGCCGGTGATCTCGAGGATCCAGGTGCGCAAGCACTCGACGTCGCGGCTCTTGAGGTTGGAGGTGAGCAGCGGCATGCGGTCGTCGCACTCGGGGACCTCCTGCGTCACCTTCTCCAGCAGGTAGCTGGCGTCTGGGTTCTGAGAGTCGACGAGCAGCCGATCGGGACAGACGCACGCCTCGGGGTCGTTGGGGTCCGCTTCCGCGCAGTGCGCCGGGACGTCGATCAGGCGCTGCGCGACGTCTGGCGACTCCAGATCGAGATCCGCTTCAGGCTTGCTGTCGTCGTGACAGGACGATGTGGCGCAGGTCTTCTTGAAGATGGTGCTTGGCGGATCGCACACGGCGGTGAAGCGTTCCGGATCTTCCAACTCACCTGGACAACCGGGGAGGGCTAGCGCCGCCAGGAACAGCAGCACGGCGCTGGAGAGGAGAGCTTTCATCTCCGGCGAGCCTAACAGAGCGGCGCTCGATTTGACCTCAAAGACGAGCTGGCTTCAGGTCTGATTTGCACCCGGGAACGCATGAGAAGTTTTGGTCGTCGTGAGGAGCTTTTCGATGCGCAAACGCCGGCGTCGAGCTGCTCGAATGGGCTCGATCACGTCTCGTCTCCTGCGCTGCGCGTCGAGTGTCCTGTCTCCTGGTCTGCCTGGTCGCTCGCGGCCGCCTCTGGTGGGCGCAGCTGGTCGAGGGCCCGCTCCAGGGACTTGAGAGCCTTCGCGCTCGGAGCCTTCCTGGAACCATCCGGCTCCACCCGGCGCGCCGTCCTGAGCCAGTTCCTCAGCTGCTGGCGATCCAGGGACGTGTGCTGCGCGAGCAGGCCATCGAGCTCGGCGTCTCCGCCCTGGAGCAAACGGATCAGCCAGGTGCGTGCGTATTCGTTGGCCTTGCCGCGCGGTTTCGAGATGCCGCCGGGGGCGGCGATGCGCCGGCGGATCGCCTCGTGATCGAGCTCCGAGAGATGGCGCGCGAGTAGCTTGACCTGACGCTGCCTGGCCTTGCTCGGTGGCAGCTCTCCTGCCAGCAGGATGCCGTCCTCGAGCTCCTCCGGGAGCTCCAGGCGGCGCAGCTTGGGCGCCCCCAGCTCAATCAGCTGCTGCACCAGATCGCGCACTCGCGCCTCACCGGCGCGCGCGTCCTCGCGCTGCCTGGTGCGCGATGGTCGTCCATCGTCATTGCCGTGCAGAAACACGGTCTGGGTTTCGACTCCGTCTACTTTGGGTTTGCGGGGCATGGGATCCGTCGAGCTGGGGGCGGTGGGTTCCCCGTCTGGAAGCAGGCACAGGACTGACCGCTGGTGTCCGACTGCAGGACGCCACCACGGCAAGCGTCGTAGGCCGGGTCCGCGAGCTCGGGAGGACAGTCGACCTTGACCTGCGGAGGTGCCTTTCCGGGCGGAGGCTGCTCGCCCTTCGCGAAATCGCCATCGACGAAGCAACCGTCACCCTGGTACGCCCGCTTGATCACGCGCCTCGCCGCGTTCTTCGGGTTGAGTACGTTCGGGTGCGACGCTCCGGTCACCGGCGCCGGCGGGTTCCGGTGGATCTCGGGGGGGGGATCGGGCAGCTGGCTGCTTGGTGGCGGCGCGGCGTCGACGGGCTCGGGTTCTCCGGTCGCGACCTGGGTCGGATCGCTCGTGGGCTCGGGTGGGTTGGCCGAGATGGTGTTGTCCGGGTCCCTGGCTTCATTTCCGTGGTTGCAGCCCGCGCTGAAGGTGGCGGTCACGACGAACGCGGCGCGCAGCGCGCGCGCCCGCCTCGACGCTGGTCGGCCGGGAGGTGTCATCCACATGGGCGCAGCTTAGCAGCGCTGGGCAGTCACTCCTACGCTACTCGTGGAAGACGACGTTGGCGTCGAGAGCCTCGCGGGTCGTTCGGGTACGATTCGCCGGGGCGTCAGGGTCCTCGTAGCCGAAGCAGAGGCCGACCAGGATGCCGATATCTTCCGGCACATCGAGCTCCCGTCGCACGACGTCGGGGTAGTTGCGCAGGCTCCCCATCGGACAGCTGGCGATGCCGTGTGCCGTCAGCGCGAGCATCAGCTGTCCGAGGTAGATCCCGACGTCGACCACGACGCTGGAGCCGAAGCTCTTGTGCATGCCGATGAAGGCCACGTGGGGCGCATCGAACAGCTCGTAGTTGCGCAGAAAGGCGCGCTTGCGCCCCTCCACGTCCCGGCGCTCGACGCCCAGCTCCCTGTAGAGGGCGACGG
>JAGQIY010000747.1 GCA_020430865.1 Myxococcales bacterium | reverse complement strand
CGTCGAACTGCTCGCCGCCATCGGCTGTGAGGTGGCCGTCGAGGGTTGAGCGCGCGATTTACTTCACGAAGAGCGGCTGCGCGTTCCACGGTCATACAGTCTCCGGCGGCGCCAAGGCGGCGGACCAGACGCGATCTACGGATTGCTCTCTGGGAGTCTGTAGAACGCATCCCGACGGCTGCCCTGCTTGGCGAGTAGGCCCTTGTCGCAGAGCTTCTTGAGTCGGCGCTGAACGGTGCGCAGCGGCGGCGGTTCATGAACGGCGCCGAGGAGTTGCTGGATGGTGGCGCTGCCAAGTCGCTGCACGGCGTCGAAGATCTGACGATCGAGTTGGTCTGGAGGACGAACGGTCATCCAGGGACGCCGTTGCTCCGTCTCTTGGCGGCCTTCGAGGTCGCGAGCGATGTCGGACATGCCGTCGCCGACGGCGCTCGCGAAGAACTCGAAGTAGCGGGTGAGGTCGCCTGTGGTCTTCGCGTGCCCAAAGCCGGGGGCGGTGGGGCGAAGGGCCCGCCAAGCTTGCGGTTGCGGAGCACGAGGAGGCCTCGCGGGTCGAGGCGGGCTTGCATCTCGTGGTCTACGACAGCCATCCGCGCGATTCGTCCAGCCCGTGCGTCGTCGAAATCTCGGAGTCCAAAGAAGAGGGTCGCTGCTCGCAGGATCGGGTCACCGGAGACCAGCTCGTCTCCGTCGATCCACTCGTAGAGCTGGACTATCTCCGGCGGCGGCTTGGTCTTCTTGCGGCGGTGGTCGATCAAGTTGCCCCGCGGAAGACCGACGAAGTGCGCCCAGCCCATGGCCTGGGCTTTCGCGAACTCGAAGTAGGACCAGCAGGTCTCGGCGTCGGTAGCCTTGGAGCGGCTCGCCAACCGAACGGCCTCGCACAGCGCCGTAGCCGTGCGAATGGTTTCCATCGCGGTCTGCCGGCGTGGCGGCAGGAGATCACCGGCGACCACGCGCTCCACCTCCTTCGTCGTCACGTCGAAGGCGCAGGCGACCGTCATCTCCGCGATCCGCAGATGCATGATCTCGGTCTGCAGGGCTCGCAGCCCGTAGAACGAAAGCCCCAGCACCGAGGCCCTCCCAGCAACCCATCGGGCGTGGCCGAGGGATGACGCGAGCCTGGGCGTGATCGTGTAGTGAAGCTCGACGTCTTCGGCCGTGCCTTGCTCGGTGGCTTTCGAACGACGGCTCATGCGCGCCCCTTGCGGCCGCCGAGCTCGCGTTGGAGCGCAGGGTAGCGCCGGTACTCGTTTCGGATGCCTTCGAGCCACTTCGTGCCCGTGGTCGAGCTGTCGACCTGCGCGCACGCGAGCGCGAGAGAGGCAGCATGCCCGTAGTGGCGCCTCCGCTTGTTCTCGGTGACACCTGCAATGCGCTTCTCCGCGGCGGTGCGCATCGATTTGATGACGGCGGCTCGTGTCGCCGACTCGGTGGGCGCCTGAATGCCCGCAAGGCGGATGAGGTCAGCCACCTCCGGCGTCACGAGCCGAGCCTCGTCGCCGTCTGAGAGCAGGCTCAGCTCCGCGTAGTCCCGCGCGGGCTCGTCGGGTAGCTCGATGCCACCCAGCAGGGAGACGAACAGCGGGAACAGCAGGTGACCGGGATGATCACCACTCGACCAACCGAGGCCCTTCGCGGAACCGAGGAACCTGGCGGCCTCCGTGAAGTTGCCGTCCAAGACGCAGAGCAAGGCGCGTTGTCGATACGCGCGCTCGGGGACGTCTGCGAGCGCCTCGCTCACGCGTCCGAGCAGCACCTTCTTGCTGTTCGACGAGCCCAGCCACCGCCGCAAGCGCACCATGCTTGGCGCCTCCCTCCAGGCGCGCTCGAGTCGCGCCGGCAGGTCCTTTCGTCGGAGCTCCTGTGCCGCCAACGCGGCCCCATCGAGGAAGTCACCGCGGGCGTACGCCTTGTCGGAGATGAGTTCGGTCGCCTCGTCGTAGGCAGCCAGCACGCCTTTCCAGTCGCCGGCCTCGACCAGGGCGCGACACCAGGCCCGGAGGTCATCGGCGCGCTTCGAGGCACGCGCGACCTCTGCCAGTCCTTCGGGGCCCTGCGTTCGCTGCACGACCTCGCGCAGCCAATGGTCTTCGTCGGAGTCCCAGTCGTTCTTGCGGCCCTTCTGGACCCGCTCTTCGACGAGGGCCTTCCACTGCACCAGGAAGTCGTCGAAGTCGGGCAGCGGCTCGATGGCTATCCGTTCCAGCTCTCGCAGCGGCGCCCAGAAGTGCGCTGTGCCGCGCATCTCGTTGATCGCCGAGAGCACCGCCATGCCGCGGTTCTTCGGCGTGGCGGTCATGTACATCGACGCGACGTATTGAGCGGCGCAAGTCGCCGGCTCGATGCCGAGCACCTCGTGGATCATCTCATCCTGCCCGAGGTGGAACTCCCCGTGGCTCGCCGGAATGAGCAGGGCTCGGAAGATCTGGAAGACCGCCGCGTAGTTCTTCGCAAGGAACGCGTTGCACCCCTCACGCAGATAGGCATCGACCACGGAGGGCTCGGCGTAGCCAGCTCGCTTGGCTGCCTCCGCGAATGCTTCGACCTCTTTGACTACGGCATCCGTCGGTCCCTGGGGAACCCAGCCCGAACCGTTGCGGGCAGCGCGGTCCACGAGCGCGTTGGCGAACCTTGCCAGCAAGGCTTCGTCGAACCACGGGAGCATCTCGCAGATGAGAGACCGGAGTCCATCCGCGTCCATGGCATCGAGCGCGGCTTCGGTGATCGACGCATCGGGCGCCGGCTTGCCTCTGTATCTCCCCATCACGACAGCCCCAACTGACGGCCGAGCACCTTGGTGACGAAGCGTTCGCCGAAGGACTCGCGCGCGACGAGGTCATGGATGCGTCTCTGCGTCTCCTCTGCGCAGCCAGCGTTCTCGGCTGCCTTCATGGTGTGGGAGTAGGCGTCCAGAACATCGAGCCCGGTGATGTCGTAGCCGTAGCCCTCCACCAGCCAGCGCAGCGCGGCCATGCCGGCCTCGATGGCAAACTCGGGCTTCTTCTCCTCGAAGTCACGTGCTGCCCGGGTCAGGGTTTGAGGCGAGCACGGCGTGCGGTTGGCCAGCGCGATCGCTTCGTCGAATAGCTTCGCGCCCTTGGCGGCGGCGAACCACTTGCCCTCCTCGCCAGGCGTTTCGGCTACGAGGTCATCGAGGATCTCGGCGGGCTTCTTGTGCGGGTACTTCTTTGCGACAGCGCGAAACCACGCCGCGTAGGTTCCTGCCTGATTTGCCAGCAGCCCGTAGCGCTCATACGCCTCGTCGGCGAACCCGGATGAGAGCAGCACCTCCTCACACGCGCCAGCGATGGCAATGGGATCGTCGTTGCGCCCGCGACCTTCCTCGGCGTAGCGGATGGCCTCGGCCTTCTGCCCGAGCGCCGCGAGCGCTTTGACCCCGTACTGCCGGTAGTGCCACATCTTGTACGGAGCCATCTCGAGCAGCGCTAGCAGCTCGTCGTAGCGCTCGGCCGCGAGCAGCGCGCTCAAGCAGTTGGTCGTGCCCTTGAAGAAGCCGCGCAGGGCCGGGTCCGCGCTCCACGCCATCTTGCAGGTGCCGATGAGCTGATCGGCCCAGCGCGAGGCCATCTCCTTCGACGCGCATAGCTCGCCCCAGTAGCCACCCAGCAGCTCGATGTAGGGGATCTGGTCGCTTTGATACGCCTCCCACAGCCGCTCGAGCCACTTCTCGCGCGTCGCCTCATCGGCTGGCGCCGTGGCGATGATGTCCACGAGCGCCGCGATGGCATTGTTGACCGCGGTACCGATGGCCCCCGAGGAGCTGTCGACGTGCTCCAGGGCGGGCGACACCTTCTCGAGGAAGGTCAGGGCCCCTTCGGCGGCGAGCAGCTTGTCCTTGCGCGCAACCTTCTTGATCTCGGAGACCGCTTCCTTGACGCGCTTGATGGCCGGCTGCGACTTCCAGCCGAAGGCGTGCCGGCGAAAGCGCGCCCGGAACTCCCACTTGTGCGGGCTAGCCTTCGCCATCGTCGGACTCCGCGGCGGACAGCCGTAGCGTGCGCTCGGCCTCTTCACGTTCGCGCTCTAGTTCCTCGCGCAGCTCTTCTTCGGTCGGGAGGTACATCTGGTAGCGCGCTGCCAGGATCTGCCCGTTGTCCTGGGGCAGCGTGATCTTCACCATGGCGTCGTTCTTGTCGGAGCAGAGTACGATGCCGACCGTGGGCGCTTCGTGTTCTCTCTCGTCATGTCGCCAGTAGTTGCAGAATCTGCAACTACTCGCCGTGCTGCCGCGCGAACTTGTAAGGCCCGCTGACAGGTTGCCGGT
>JAGQIY010000746.1 GCA_020430865.1 Myxococcales bacterium | reverse complement strand
CGCGGTCGGCGTGGTTGTTCCCCGTGCGCGCTGGTGTCGAGCGCTCGCCCAGCTGCTCGAAGAAGCCGGAGAGCTTCCGGCAGCCCTGGCCTGGACCCAGCGTTGGCTCGCCTTGCGCCCCGGGGACCCGGAGGCTGCAGCGGCGTTGCTCGGCCGGGTCACCCGCGTCAGCAACGCGGAGCGGCTGGCGGACGCGCTGGGGTGGCTGCTGTCCCAGGCTCAGCCGCTCGGACGACTCGCCGAGCCGCTGACGTTGGCGCTGAAGCGCCTGAGCGAACTCGAACCTGGCCGAGCCACGGCCCTGGCGCGTCGAGTGCTCGATCTGTTTGGCCCCCGCTCGGAGGCGCTTTGTCAGACCATCCTGGAGCTGGCGGACACGCTGGGTGAGCGCGGGCTCGGGATTGCCGTACGGGAACGACAGCTGGCCTCCGGCGCTCCGGGGAAGACCCGCCCGGAGCTCTTGCTGGAGGTCGCTCGACGCCGCACCGAAGCGGGCGACGCGGATGGTGCCGCGCGCTGCCTCGCACGGGCGATCCACGAAGGGGCGAGTCCGGATCTGGTGCTCGAGCGCCTGGACAGCGCGCTGCCACCTCGAGGCTCGGACGGCGAGATCGCATTGCTCGAAGCGCGGGCCGAGTGCCTGAGCGCCCAGAGCGGAGCAGGCGTACCTCGCGCCGCGCGGGCGTGGCGCGAGCTCGGGGCCGCGCTCTGGGATCTCGCGGGGGATCACGATGCGGCGATCGCAGCCTGGGAGCGCGCTGCACTGCTCGATCCCGAGGCGGGGATCGCGACCTTTGCCCAGGACCTGTTGAGCTTCGCGGGACAGGCGGAGTGCGTGCTGCGGGTGAGGGCGTTCGCCGAGCGTCGAACCGAGCCCTCGGAGCGCGCCCGCGCGCTGACGATCGCCGCGAGCGAGGCCCTGAAGGCGGGTGACGCGGCCCAGGCGCTCGAGCTGGCGCTCAGCAGTTTGGAGCTGGATCCCTCGCGCAGTGAGGTGCTCGCCATCGTCGAGCGCGCCGCAGGCGCCTCCGAGGAGGCGGTCGAGGCCCTCGAGCGGGCCTACCTCCGCGTCGCGGACGCGGCGCTCGGCTGCTACGGCGAGCGCGCGGTGCACTACCGAGCCGCCAGGCACCTGGAGCGCCGCGGTGAGCTGAAGCGCGCCCTGAGCCACGCCGTGCAAGCGTTCGAGGCGGTGCCGGCGCAGGGCATCACCTTCGTGCAGATGGTGCGGCTCGCCGAGCGCGCCGCGGAGCCCTTGACTGCGTTGAGCGCACTGGAGCGGGTCGCGGCGAAATCAAGCAGCGATGCCGAGCGCGCGGAGTGGCTCGAGCGCGCCGCCGTCTTCTCCGGCAGCGGCGAACAAGGGCAGCGACAGCGCCTCGAGGTCTTGCTGCGCGCGCTCACGGTGCGCCCCGAGGTAGAGACCTTGCGTACCCTCGGGGAAACACTCAAGGGGATCCTTGGCTTCGCGCCCCAGGAGCGAGACGTGCTCGAGCTGCGCCTCGAGCGTGCGCTCTCCGGCCTGCTGTCTCAGCTCGAGGAGGACGATGGGGCGCGGCTCGCGGTCCAAGCAGCGCGCGCAGCCTTGGAGGGCTTGGGGGCGCCGGCGCCAGGTTGGAAGGCGCTGCGCGCCGCCTACCGGGTGAACCCCGGGGCGCCGGAACTCGAAGAGCTGGGTGAGTTCGCAGAGGCGCTGGCCAGCGAGCAGGACGTCTGCGACGAGTGGCTGGACGAGATGCTGTCGACGCTGGAGACCGGAGTCGCCGGCGTCTCCGCGCTCTCGCTCAGCGCCCGTCTGGCCCGGTACCGCAGCAAGCCCGCGGTGGCCGCGAAGCTGCTCGTCGAGGCCTGTCTGCGGGAGTCCGAGCGCGCCGATCTGCAGCGGCGCCTGCGAGAGATCCTCGGGGAACTGTCGGAGTCCCAGCGGGCGCCCCTCGAGCGGCGCTTGCTCGAGGCGCGGTCACCCGAGGAGCGGGTCCAGGGGCTGCTCCAGGCGGCTCGTGAAGAGCTGGATCGCGGCGAGCAGCGGGCCGCCGCCGAGACCCTGGAGCAGGCGCGCGCAGTGCGCGGGGTGTCTCCGGAGCTCACCCGTGAGGTGCTGGAACGGCTGCGCGGTGCCTACTCGGAGCTGGGACAGAGCGAGCCGCTGATCGCGGTGCTGCAGGAGTTCCTGAAGCTTCCAGAGATCAGCACCGAAGAGCGGATTGGACTGACGCGCGATGTCGCGGCGCTGCTCGCGACCCGGGGCGATGGCAGCGCCGCGCTGAGGCTCCTCAAGCAGTGCATCGAGGCCTCTCCCGGCGTCTTGGAGCTGGTGCAGGATCTGCTAGAGGTCGCTCGACAGGCAGACGACGAGGCCGTGCAGATCTCGGCCTTGCGCCAGCTCGCGGAGCAGGACGAGGAGCTTGGTGTCAAGACGGCGGCGATGCGCGATCTCGCCCAGCTGCTCCACGAGCAAGGTGATCTGGGGGGCGCGCGCAGGCTGTGGGAAGGCGTGCTGGAGCTCGACCCCGGGGATCGGGAGGCGCTGACCTCCGCCCAGCGGGCCGCGGAATCCGACGGGGACTGGGAGGCGGTCTCGCAGCTCCTGGGGCGCCGTGCGTCCCACGCTTCCACCGCCAGCGCCCGGGCGCTGCGCTTGGAGCGAGTCCGAGTCCTGGAGCAACACCTGGGTCGGGCCGATGAGGCACGGGGCGAGCTCGAGTCGATGCTCAACGCGCTCGGCGAAGACCTCGACGTGCTGTGCTCTCTGGCGCGAGCCCACGAGCAGCTCGGCGACCAGCTCCGCGCGGCACCGCTCTGGCTCCAGGCAAGCGCGATCGCCGACGAGAAGGCACGGGCGGCCGCGCTGGGGCGCGCTGCCTGCAACGCTTATCTCGCGGGGGGAGACGCGGACAGCGCTCGCCGCGTGCTGGACGGCATGGAGGCTTGGGCGCAGTCGGAGGAAATGCGGCGCTTGCGGGTCGAGGTCGAGCGTGTCGCCGACAATCCGCTTTCGCTGGCCGAGGCGCTCGAGGAGCTGGCGCTCAGCTCGATGGCGCCCCCCCCGGAGCGCGCCTCGCTCCTCGTCGAGTCTGCAGTCGCGACCGAGCGTGGTAGTGACATCAAGCTGGCGTTGGCCAGAGCCCAGCGAGCTGCGCGCATTGCGCCTCTGGCCGCCGAGCCGCAGCTGTTCGCTCGCTATCTGGAGTACCGAGCGCGGGGAGCGGGTGGCCGTGAGGACGCCCGCGTGACCCTGACCGAGCTCCGCGGCATCGAGGAGTCGCTGACCCCGGAGCAGACTGAGCTGAAGGCCTTCCTGATCGCGGAGGCGCTCGACGCCCTGGGTGACCCAGAGGCCGCCATGCGCGATCTTCAGCGGGCCCACGCCGAGGTCGGCGCGCTGCCGCTGATCGCGCTCGGCCTTGGCGAGCGCTTGCTCGACCGTGGTGAGCATCAGCGGGCGCTCCCGTTCTTCGATGCCGCCTTGGATGGCGATCTGCGATCGGTTCGCAAGTCCGGCGAGGTAGCACTGCGGGCGGCGCAGGCGGCAATGGACGCCGGAGACATAGAACACGCGGCTCGCTCGCTGGAGCTGGCGGCGATTCACCCCGAGAGCCGCGCTTCGGCCTTGCTTCGCCAGGTGGAGCTACGGCGCCTCATGGCCTCGGAGCCGCCATCGCCGATGGCAGCGGAGGAAGCCGGCTACTCGCCCCTGCCCAGGGAAGAGCCAGGCACCGAGGCGCGGCGTGAGGAGCGCCTCGAGCAGCGCGCGGCGGCGGACCCGCCGGGCTCCGAGCGACCCGCGATCGCCCCACCGCCGAGCATCGAAGCCCCACCTCGCGACGTGGGCGTTGCCGTGAAGAAGCGTACGGCCGCCGTGACGGAAGAGGCCAGCGTGAGCGCGACCGACCCGCGCGCCGAGGCGCCGGCGAGTTCCAGTCGGCAGCCCGCGCCGAGCTCCACACCGCCGCTCGCAGCGCGCAGGAGCTCGGCGCCGCCAGCCCCGAGTTCGCAGCCTCCGGGCTCGAGCTCGCGGCCTCCGCCCTCGGCCAGTCCCAGCTCAGCGCCTCCCGGCGGCCCCCTGCTCAGAGCGGCGACATCCGACGCGCCGATGCCCTTGAGTCAGGAGTGGCGCCGCGCGTCCCGCGCCGTCTCTCCTCATGGAGAGCAAGAAGCGGAGCTGCTCGCGGAGCTCTCGGCCGGCTCCGTCGAGGCGGGGCGTGAGCTGATCCGTCAGCTGCAGAACCGCTCCGAGCGGAGCCAGGATCTGGTCGCCGTCTGCCGCCGGGTGAGCACGCTGGTGCCCGGCGATCGCTGGACCCTCGAGCGTCTCTACGAGGCCGCGCTGGCGGACAAGGACTACGTCTATGCCCGGGCGGTCGAGCACGTGCTGTACGCGTTCGGTGGCGGCGACTTCGCGGAGCCGCCGGCGCTCGAGACCCAGATCGAGCAGCCTGAGCGCGTTCACCGCATGCTGTTCGGCGAGGGTACCGGGCCTGGCGCGGAGGCGTTGGCACTGGTCTGGGAGGGCGCTCAGCACGTGTTCCGCAGAGATCCCAGCAGCTACGGGGTGACGGGTGTCGAGCGGGTACCCCTGAACGCGCCAACTCCTCTGGCACGGGCCTACACCGTGTCGGCTCGCTTGCTGGGCCTGGCGCGGACGCCGCTGTTCCAGCGCAAGAGTTCGGGCGCCGTGACTCTGGGGGTCGCTCTGATGGATCCTCCCGGAATCATCCTCTCCGGGGACGTGCCGCAGGTCTCTCGGGAACTCGCGTTTCATCTGGGAGCGATGCTCGGAGCGACGCTGCCGCAGTACGTGCTGCTCTTCGGATCGACCGAGTCCCAGGCGCGAGCCATCTTCAAGGGGCTGGGGTTGGCGTTTGGTCCGCCCCGCAGCAGCGGGGCTCGCTTCGCCGCGGCCGCGACGCTCGCGGAGGTGCTGTGGGAGAGCATTCCTGCGCGCTCTCAGCGTCGCTTGCGAGAGCTCTGCGACCTCCCCGAAGCGTTGGACTACGACGTGACCGTCGCTGCGGCTCGCCTGGCGATTCGCAGGGCAGGGCTGTTCATCGGAGGAGACGTCGCGGTGGCGATTCGGGAGACGTGTACGGAGGAGGGGATCTCCAGCAAGGGACTCGAGTCTCCCGGTGGACTCGCGGCGCTCTGCGCCGCCTCGCCCGCCATCAGCGATCTGGTGCTGGTCGCCACCAGCCCCGAATTCGCAGCCGCGCGCTGGCGTTCGGGCACTTCGTCGCGCAAGCGCCCGAACTGGTCTACATTCTGACCGTCCTCATGAGCTTGCGTTCTGGAGCCGCCAGCGAGCCTTTTCGCGCTCGGGCTACGACATTCGAGTCGCGGTCGTCGGCCGCCGGCGACGGTGTTCGTCGCCAGAGCCCGCGCGATGCCGCAAGGGGCGTCGCCCCGGTGCGGCAAATGAAGGAGATCCTTGGGGTTTCGTTTTGGTCGCCGAGCGCGCTCAGGTTGGCACGAGCATGGCTAGTAGGCCTCTCGATGCTTACCCAAGCGGGTTGCCTCCTGGGTGAGGCCCCCGAGTACCAGTCTCGGCGCCAGACGCCCCCGGTGCTGCTCTCCACTCGGGTCGAGCCGAAGCCCGAACGGGTGATCCGCGTTCGCACCGGAGAGCAAGTCGAGTTCATCGTCCCCTACCGCTCGGAAGACGCGGGCGACACCATGACCGCGTTCCTCTACCGGAATTTCCAGGTGGGAGCGAAGTCGGACTACCTGGCGAGCATCAACGTGCCTCCGAGCTCGAACCTGTACTCGGACGAGGGGGATCCCTCGCAGGCGTTGATCACGTACTCGTTCGCGAACTCGGACATCGGGTGCAACAGCTACACCATGCTGCTCACTCACAGCAGCAACATCGGTACCGCGCAAGACGCCCTGGCGCCGAAGGATGACGATCTGGTGGTGCTCGTCACCTGGTGGGCCGCCGTCGTGAACCAGAGCGGAGAACCCGCGGACCTGCTGGTGGACGAGTGCGGGGAGCTGTCGCAATGACTCGCTGGTTTGCCATATCCGCAGGGATTCTAGCTCTGGGCTGGTCTCCCGGGTGCAGCGTCAACACCCTGGAGGAAGCGGGCTCCGCGCCCACGCAGAACAGCTGCGAGACCACGGCGGACTGCTCTGCCGACGCCAGCTGCGTGGACTCGGTCTGTCGCAAGAGCCAAGGAGCGCTCGAGAGCGTCGTGCTCGCGATCACTCCTTCCAGCACCACTCAGACGGTGGGGGGCATCCGTTACCTCAAGCCGCTCACTGGCCTGCGAGAAGGTGGGCAGCGGTTTGCGCTGGAGCTCGAACCCCCCTCCACGATCGTGGGAACGGTGAGCGTGGCTGGAGCCACCGCGGCTTGCGACGTGCACGTGACCTTCACCCCGGTCGATCGGGTGCTCGGGCTCGCACCCGACGAGTACTCGGCGAACACGTCCGACGGGAAGCTCTCAGTGAGTATCCCCGCGGGAACTTACGAGCTGTACGTGCGGCCCGTGTCGAACTCGGACACCGAGGCCTGTCCAGTGGTCCCGGTGCTGTATCGGTCGGTGCCGGTGCCCTCGGGGGTCGTCGATCTTCCGCTCACGCTGGGTGAGCCCTCGAAGCTCAGCCTGAGCTTCATCGCCATGGACGTCGATCTCGAGGGGTGGCGGGTCTCCGTGATGGACTCCGAGTCCGGCCGGCTGTTGTCCAACGAGCTCGCGCTGGCGCCGGCCATGTTGAGCGACGGTACGTACGCCCTCGAGATCCCGTTCAACGAGGTCCCCCATGGGGTGCGGGGCAAGGAGCTGATCCAGCTGCGCCCGCCCGCGGACGTCGTCGCACCGACCGTGCTGTGGAACCGCGAAGGGCTCGAGGTCTTCTCGCCGGGCGAGCTGTCGATGGACCTGTCCAAGGTGAGCTTCGAGATGGGGAGCTACTCCGGATTCATCGAAGGTCCGAACCGCTCGCAGCAGGCCGCCACGCTGACCTTCACGTCCGTGAGCCTGGATGGGCTGGGGGAGGGGGTGCTCGGCTCGTTCTCGACGACCGCGGAGGCCGACGAGTCAGGAGCGTTCTCGATAGAGTCTATTCCGCTCGGAACCTATCGTGTCCAGGTGACCCCGCCCGAGGACAGCGGGCTGGGCGCTCGCGAGGTCGAGATCAGCGTGACACCGAAGGGGCAGGGGGGCAGCACCATCCAGCTCGAGGCCCGCACGCCCATCGCTGGCAGCGTGGTCTTCGATCAACCGGGCTCACCCGCCGTGTCCGGCGCCGCGGTGCAGGCGGTGGCATCAGCGCGACAGAGTTCCATCGACGCGTTCAAGCTGGCGCTGGGCGAGGCGCCCTTCGTCCCGCGGGCTTCCTCGGGGCTGACGGGGCCGAGTGGCGCGTTCACGCTGGAAGCGGATCCAGGAGTCTTCGACATTTCCGTACGGCCACCGGTGGGCTCGAATCTGCCTTGGCTGGTTCGCCCCAACGTGACGGTTCCCGTGCCGAACAATGGCCTCGGTGTGCTGACCATACCCGCGCCCATCTTGCAGTCTGGGGTGGTGACGTCGAGCGGCGAGCCGGTGGTTGGCGCGTCGGTGAAGGCGTACGCCTACCTCGGCGCCGACGGCTACCTGCCTGACCGCTCGAAGGCGCTGAGCGTGATTGCCGTGGGCGAGGCGTACACCGGGGACGATGGGAGCTTCCAGCTCGCGTTGCCCTCGGAGTAGTGCCCTCTCGGTAGCCCCAGACGTCTGCCATAAACTTCAGTGTTCCCCGGAAGAGTCGCGCTACGGTGCGGTGCCTCGCGGAGCCAATTGCGCTGGAACTGCGGCCACTTGCAGGCCTCGAGTGAGCTGTGCGACACATCGCGACAGCCCCCCACATCGGCTGCGACGCGCCGTTTTCACAGGGTTTTTCTCCGTGTTGAGATCTGGTTCGTTGCGCCTCGCTGTAATAGTGTAGTCGAGTGAAACCCCCCGCTGGCGATGGACAGAGCGTCGACCCTCGCGTAGTCGGTCCAGCCTCCTCGGAGCCGACCGAACGTGAGCGAGAGCTCGCGGGCGTGCTGCACGAGGTCTCGAACGCGATGACCGTCGTGCTCGGGTGGCTCGAGGCTGCGGACACCCAGCTGGCCGGGGGACCAGTCAAGGACGCAGTCGCGATCGCGCGCTCCCATGCGCGAATCGGTCATGCCGCGGCCCGGCGTGCGATCGGGGCGGAGGCGCCCGTTTCCGCGCGGCACGAGCTGGACCGGGAGGCTCGCAGCGTCGCTCGTGATGCCGCGCTGGGGGTGCTCCGTGAGGCGTCGCGCAATGGCGTGGACCTGCGGGTGGACGACTCCCGCGTCGACAACTGCGCGGTGTTCAGCCCAGTGGCGGTCCAGCAGATCCTGACCAACTTGCTACTCAACGCCATCGCGTTCTCCCCGGAGGGCGCCCTGGTGAGCCTGGACGTGATCGGCGAGGGGGCCGAGGTGGTGTTCGCGGTGTCAGACGAGGGGCCCGGGGTCCCGCTCGAGCTCCGAGAGCGGATCTTCGACGGTCAGGTTTCGCTGCGTGATGGTGGTGCTGGGATCGGGCTCACGCACTCGTTCGAGGTCGCCCGAAACCACGGCGGTCGTCTGAGCCTGGGCGATAGCCTGATCGGCGCTCGCTTCGAGCTCCGCTGGCCGCTGGGCGAGGTGCGCTCCGCGATTCGCCATCGCAGCATCCCTCCTGCGTCGTTGGCCGGGCGCAGCGTGCTGGTGCTGGAGGACGATCCAGCCATCGTCTCGCTGCTGGAGCTGGCTCTCGAGAGCCGCGGCGCTCGGGTCCTAGCGGCGCGCTCGGCGGCCGAGGTCGGCGAGCTTCGTGCGCAGAAGCTGGACGCTGCGCTCGTCGATCTGTCGCCGCTGGGAGACGAGCCGGCCCGCTGGATCCACGATCTCAAGGCCCGACACCCTGGACTGCCCGTGGTGATGATCACGGGCAGCGCGCTCGACGTCCCCGGGCTCTCGCCAGACGAGGTGATGAGCTGGGTGCGCAAGCCGTTCGAGGTGAGCGAGGTGCTCGAGGCGCTGAGCTGCATCGAGTGACGCGGTGCCACAGCGCGCGCTGAGTGAGTCTCGGGGGTGTTTGCTGCGGAAGCAGGCGACTTGGCGTTTGTTCGCGATCCCGTCGCGCGAA
Source organism: Myxococcales bacterium (assembly GCA_020430865.1). The sequence continues at coordinate 1,939 of JAGQIY010000746.1, read as the reverse complement.
TGAGCGACTATCGCTGGGTGACTTTGCGCGTCTACGTTGCTGGCTCGAGCATCGCGATCCCATTGCTTCTATGGGCTTGCGGGAGTTCCTCACCCCCACCGGCCAATCCAACACCTCAGCTGGACACCCCGAGCGCGCCCACCGTGAGCGCCGCCGGCGCGCCCAGCGCGAGCGCATCCGGCGCCGCGTCGCCGCCACAGCAACCCGCTGCAGGGGTGACCGATGGAGGCGCCGAGGCAAGTGCCTCTTCCCTCGAGACCGAGATGTGCGGTGGCCCAGACGATGCGCTGTGCCCGCCTCGCGACGATGAGTGCGCGTGCATCGCGCGCTGCGCGGATGCGTGCACGTCCTGTGAGGCCAAGTGCAAGCCACCTTGCAGCAAGTGCATCGAAAAGTGCGAAGGCGATGAGAACTGCGCGGTGCAGTGCCTCCCCGTGCGCGTCGAATGCCAGACCCAGTGCATCGAAGCGCACCCAGCCTGCGTAACCGCCTGCATCGACAGCGGCGCTTGCAACGACGAACCTTGAGGTGCGGTGAACCTCGAGCTGCGACGAAATCTCGAGCGCACGAACGAGAAAGGCCTGCGGTGTCCGCAGGCCTGTGTTCTCGAGCAGTAAGTGTCGTGCGAAGGGGGGGACTTGAACCCCCACGAGAGTTACCCCACTAGCACCTCAAGCTAGCGCGTCTGCCAATTCCGCCACCTTCGCGGGCGCCCGTCGAGCCATGGGTTGCTCTTGGGAGGCCGGAAGGTAGGCGGAGAAAAAACTTTGTCAAGGAAAGTTGGTATAGGCCCCTGAAATCCGTCGCAAACGAGCCGGCGTAGGTTCTTCGAGGGCAGGGGGGGAGAGGGCAGTCCCTCCCGTAGACCCGGTTCAGTCGCAGCTCGCTCCACTGGACTCGAAGCTCACTCCGTCCAGGTCGAAGACGAAGCCGTAGTTGTAGATCTCCTCGTAGAACTCGATGGCGACGATCTTCGTCCAGTCGATGCCGTCGTCGTACCAGCCGGTGCCACTGCCATCGAGCTTCAGCGTCTTGTACTGCCACACCGTCGGCTGTCTGGTCGCCCAGTAGGTCTCCGTATCCGTGTCGACGCCTGCCGTCACTCCGTTGGCGTCCTCGAACTGGATGCCCTGGAAGTGACTCAGGTCATTCGTGTCGAGGCGGACTGCGTAGCGCAGCTCGTCCTTCCCAGTGGCGTCGATCGGGGAGCCCGTCGGCGCGGTGTACCGAATGTACTGGCGGGCGTACGCACCGGTCGTGACTCGCAGGAACTGGTTCCCTGCGGCAGGGCCGTCGCTGGTCCCCAGGATCTCTAGCGTGAAGCTGGTCTGGCCATCGTGACGAGTCGACCACCGCGCAGTGAGATCCGTTCCCTCGACCAAATCGTCACAGCTGAGCCCGGTCGACCAGCCGCCGGTTCCCCCGGCGCTGTTCCCGGCGAACCCTCCGCTGCCCGCGGTGCCTCCGCTGGCACTACCGCCGCTGGCAGCGTTACCGCCAGAGCCACCGGCACCGCCGCTGGCCCCACACTGGCACTCGTCGTAGCCGGTGCCGCTGCTGTTACAGGTCTGGGCGCCCGTGCACGCTGCTGGTCCCAGGCAGGATTGGGTGGTGCCGGGGATGCAGTCGACCGTCTGCGAGGTCCTCGTGCTCGTGGAAGAGCAAGCGATCGGCAAGGTCGCCGCGAGCGACGCGAGCGCGAAGAAAGCAAATCCAAGTCGCATGGCCGAAAGCTATCTCTCGCTCGATGCGCTGACAAGTCGGCAAATTCTGCTGGCTGGGTCGGGCGTTTCCACACGTCAAACCGCACCTCGGCCGTTCCCACCGGCGAGCCGAGCCCTTGGGCTTCCGTCCTTGGGAGCTCTATCCGAGGCGCTGTGTAGCTGGTAGCCGTGGCGCTGGTAACCGCGGCGCTGGTAACCGTGGCGCTGGTAGCCGT
>JAGQIY010000745.1 GCA_020430865.1 Myxococcales bacterium | reverse complement strand
GGCTTGCGGCAATGCGGACGCGGGGGATGGCGGCGTCGGCGGGAGCGCGGGCGCGGCAGGAAGCGGCGGCAACGCCGGAGCCGGGGCGGGCGGTACGGCTGGCAGCGGCACGGCTGACAGCGGCACGGCTGGTGCGCCGGACGAGCCTCCCTGGACGCCCCAGGACATCACGCCGCCGCCCGTGGAGCTGCCGCCGCGACCGGAGTTCAGCCTGGGGATGGACCTCGGGAGCCCCGGCTGGCGCGGCTCCACGCAGCCGTTCTGCTCGCCCCTGGTGGGCTACGACATGGACACCTCGCTCTGGAGCACGCCGGAGGCGGTCTATCTGACGGTGGCGATGAACTGCACCACGCTGGATCCTCGCGGGTATTGCTCTGGCGAGCGCGGGACGCGCTATCAATCGCTGCTGGTCAACCAGGGCAGCGGCTGGCAAGCGGTGCGCCACCAGATCGACAACCCGACCCTGCAGGCGGTCGGGACCCAGGGGGACGCGCTGATCTCCACCGGGTTCTGTGCCGCGGGGAAAAGCGCGCTCGACGGCAGCTTCGAGTGCCTGGGGAACCGCGGGGTGTTCGAGTCGCGGGGCGCTGTCGTGCGTGGGGACAGCGTGTTTCATCTGGCGGGGACGGGGAGCCAGGCTGGCTTGCTCACGAAGTACCAAGATGGCGCCTGGAGCGAGCTCGCGCGCTTCGCGCCAGAGGCCGGCGTCCGGGTGCTCCTCGACCTGGGCGATCAGCTGCTGGTGGCGGGTGACGGCGCCTTCGTGGCGCTGGTGGATCCCGAGACGGGCGCGACCAAGCCCGTCGCCGCGCCCGCCGGTGACTACGTCGGTGGCGCTTCGATGCCGGGCGGAAAGTATGCGCTGGTCAACGACGAGGGAAGCGTCGCCTTGCACGCTTCCGAGTGGACGACGGTGCAGGCGACGAAGCCTCTCGCCAAGCTGCGCGCCGCGCCGTCCGGGAGCCTCTACGCCCTGGGGTGGACCCCGACCGGTGGCTGGCTCACGCTGCACCGGATCGACGAGACGGGCGCCTCCGAGGTCGTCCTCGAGCTCGAGGAGGGCCTGGACATCCAGGACTTCTCAGTCAACTCCGACAGCGAGATCTTCCTGTTGCTCGGGGACTTCGCGATCTCCCAGTACCAGTGCGGCGGGTTCGTGATGACCTGGTTCGATGGCAACCAGCTGCACCTGATGTGACGGCTGCTTCCGAGTGCGAGGATGGGGCGGGCTTCTGAAGCGGCGAATGCTCGGCAGTTCGTCGGATGGGGAACAGGGTCGGGGGTGAGGCGCGTTGAAGCACGACGGGCCAATCGTGGCGATTGCCGCCCCGGCTCAGCGGCGCTAGCTCGTGCGGCTTCGAGAGCGGAGGGTACGATGCGAAGCCTAGCGTGGAGTTTGATCGCGTTGAGCTTGTTGGGGTGCTCCAAGAAGGAGAGCCCGGAGACACCGCAACCGGAGCCTTCAGCGACGCCAGCGCCAGAGCCATCGGCGGGCACTGCGGTGACGACCCAGAGCGCCGCGCCTGCGGAGAGCGCCGCGCCCGGGGATCCCGACGCGGACTTCGTCGCGCTGACAGGACCGAAGGGTCAGCACTTCGTCGTGGGGCGCGCGGTGGTGGTGTGCGGCGGCGACTGCAAATTCCCCGCGGATCCTCCCCCGCCGATGTGGGTCATCGAAGACGGCAAGGTTCGCGAGGCTCCTGAGCTGTGGCCGGCCAACGCCTGGACCACGTACGCCGCATCCATGAAGAAGGAGAAGATGACCTCCTCGGTCAGCTTCAGCGGTGACTACCCAAAGCAGCTCTTCGCTCGAGGGTGGGGTGAGGGGCGCACCGGAGACGGCAACTTGCCCCCGGTGAAATTCTTCGTGAAGTACTGGGTGGACGGCACCGCGATGCCAGATTTCCTCCCGAGTGACCTGCCGTTGCCGCCTCGGGAGTACGACGAGGCGCTGCTCTCGCTACCGACCAAACAGGATCCCCGTTCGACCTTCACCTACGGCGGCGGCGGACCGCCAGTCGCAGCCGAGGCCAATTCCCTGTGGATACGTAAGGGCAAGGAGTGGGTGCACAAGGTCGCGCCCTGGGTGAGCCCGGCCGTGCTCCGTCGCCTGGCAGATGGAGACACCTTGGCCCTCGGGCGCGGCGTGCACCGCATCGACAAGCAGGGCGAGATCCACGAGCTGAAGCTCAGCGGTGGCTCCGCCGCGGCCATCGTGGACCAAGGTGGTGTTGCCTACCTGGCTTCTTCCGCTGCGGTGCTGAGGCCCACTCACCCGGAGCGCTTCAAGCTCGCGCCTCGCGAGGAGCGCACGGCGAGTCGCTCGATGACCGTCGAACCCAAGGCGACGACGGGAGACGCTGGAGCCGACGCCGGGGACGCGGGTAACCATCCCAGCGCGGCCTTCGAGAAGCCTGCCGCATACACCGACGCCTGCAAGACGCCGGTCATCGTGGCGCGCACCAAGGACGGCTACCTGCCCAGCGCGAGCGACTTCGCCGATCTGTTCCGCAAGCATCCAGATCAGACGCTGGCGTACCCGCTGTACAAGGTGAGCTTCGTCTCCGGGCAGCGCTACCTGCTGCGCGTCAAGGATGACGCAGACGCCCGGCGCCTGTTGACCTGGGTGGACGCGGAGAAGGACCTGTCTGGTGAGCTCGCCTGCGTCGATCTGGACGCGCTGTGGCCCGACCCCAGCGTGAAGCACGAGCGCATCGAGCGCGTCTTCATTCACCCCTGGTCTGGGGCACAGCTGCCGCTGCTGTGAACGGCTCGTCGAGCAAGCGCTCCTGGGTGCCCCTGAGCGCCGGCCTGGTCGCCGCGACGTTGCTCCTGGTCTTGGGCGCCGCCAGTCAACGAGTATCACACGCAGCGGAAACTCGTCTTGGCGCCTTGCCACCGCTGCAGCAGAATCAGCGCTGTGAAGAGTGCCATGCGGAAATAGCGAGGGAGTGGCGCGCCTCGGGGCATCAGCTGGCGTTCGAGCGCCCGGAGTTTCAGCACGCGCTGCTGCGTGAGCCGCCGGGGACCCGCGCCTTCTGCAGCGACTGCCACGCGCCGGAGAGCGTCAGGGAGCGCGAGCGCAGAGGCCTGGCGGAGGCGCCGGTGAGCCAGGCCGCGGCGGAGCTCGGAGTCGCCTGCACGAGTTGTCACACGGAAAAGACCACGGGCGAAGACGCGAGGCGCCTGGCAGCAAGCGTCGGCCGCAGCGCGCCTCACGCCTTCATGGGCACCGACGGCGATGCGGCGTGCGGCGCCTGTCACGACTTCAGCTTCCAGGGCAAGCGCGCGAGCTTCGCCATGCAGCGCACGCTCGGCGAGCACCGGGCCGGGGTGAAGCACGGCGCAGCGCAGGAGGGCGAGACCTGCGTCTCCTGCCACATGCGGCGAGCGCCGGGCAGCAAGCACTGGAGTCACGCCTTCCCCGGGGGACGCGACGCGCGCTTCGTCGCTTCGGCGCTGAAGGTCAGCGCGAGTCGCCCCGAGCCGCAGACGCTGCGCGTGGTGCTGGAGCCTCGGGACGTCAGCCACGCCGTGCCGACGGGTGATCTGTTCCGGCGCCTGAACGTCTCGGTGGAGCTGGCAGAAGGCGTGAAGCAGCAGCGCTACCTGGCGCGACACTTCGAGGACGCGCCCGAGGGGCGCCGCGAGGTGCGAGACGATCGCGTGCACCTGACGCCGAGCGTCGTCGAGTTCGCGCTGCCAGGGAGCGCCGCTTCGCAGAGGGTGCGCTGGCGGGTGACCTACGAGCGCGTGGCTCACGTCGACCCGAAGCGCGAAGACGAAGCGACGCTGGACGGCTGGAGCCTGGTTGCGAGCGGCGAGCTGTAGCGGCTACTCGAGCGCGCCCTGGAGCTGGATCACTTCGGAGGCGTAGGGGCCGCTCTCGGGGTAGATGTCGAGCCAGTAGTAGCGATCGCCGCGCATCGGGATGGCGTCAGTCGTCGTGTCCCAGTAGGTCGAGACGTTGCGCGACGCTGGATCCCAGGAGTTGCTCGCGGGGTAGATACGCCAGCTCTTGAGGCCCGCGCCGCTGATGGTCACGGTGACTGGCACGGCGGAGTCCCAGAGGCTTGGATCCTTGGGGAAATTAGGTAGAGAGATGGCGAGCAGCTCGCCCCAGCCGTAGACGCTGAACCCCAGCTCGGACTCGGGGATGAAGCGGTGACTCGTGCCCTCACCCCCGGCAAACCCGAACGCGATGGTGTAGGCGCCGGAGTGATCCGTGACCACGACCTCGCTTGGTTGCGTGTTCTCGCACTTCGGATCGTTGCGACAACCGACGTCGGCGCAGTCGACCGCTTCGTTGCAGTCGTTGTCGATGCCGTCGTCGCAGACCTCGTCGCGCTCGGGGTGGATCCTGGAGTCGTCGTCGCGGCAGTCCACCGGCGAGTCGCAGCCCGCTTCGGCGAAGCTGCCGTCGCTGTCCGCGTCGACGCACAGCGTCTCCTGGCAGGCCTTGAAGATGGGATTCGGGACGGGCTGGGCGTTGATGAGCTGGGTCGTACAGGCGTTCTGGGTTTCTGTGTTGGGCAGTGAGCCGCAGAGGGCGCGGTCGCCGCCCGCGAGGGCCAGCATCCCGAGGCACTCACAGCGCACCGCGGAGCTCTCGAGCAGCGAGCAGGCGCGCGCCGGCTCCTCCTCCAGCAGCGCGCTGGCGACATCGCACCAGGCGCGCAGATCGGCGTCGAGCTTCTGGCAGAGTGTCAGGTCGTTGGTGTGCCTCATCACCGAGAGCACGCACATCGAGTAGTCGAAGCGGAAATCGACCTTGCTGGTGTCTCCGTCGATGGGGACGATCCGATCGCAGAGCGTCGGGTCGGTGAAGCCGGAGGATGCGCGCACGGAGCGCACGATGCATTGATTCCTTGCGGATTCGTTCGTCAGGCTCATGCAGAGGTCTGGGTTCTCCAGCTTGACGGCCATCGCCATGAAGCAGAGCTGCGCCGCGTCGCCGCTCTGCGCAGCGCAGTCGCTGG
>JAGQIY010000071.1 GCA_020430865.1 Myxococcales bacterium | reverse complement strand
CATCCTGCGCAACGTGACCTACCTCGGGAAGGTGGAGTTCAACGGCGAGCTCTACGAGGGCGAGCACGAGGCCATCGTCAGCGAGGAGCTCTTCGCGCGGGTGCAGTCGGTGCTCACGTCGAAGGCCTGCGGGCGCGGCAGGCGGCGCGGGCGAAACCCCGAGTACCTGCTCCAGGGCATCGCCTGGTGCGGGCTCTGCGACAAGCGCATCACCACCACGGCGGGCCGCGGGCGGAACAAGGAGATCTACCGCTACTACGTCTGCTCCAACCGCGGGCGGAAGGGGCGCGACGGCTGCGACCACCCGCGCCTCGGCGCCGAGGAGCTCGAGCAGCTGGTGGTCAGCCGGGTGAAGGCCCGCTGCACCGACCCGCTGCTGCGCGAGGAGATCGTCGCGCGCATGGAGGTCGGTCGGGTCGAGGCCATGGCCGCGATCACGTTGGAGCGCGAGCGCATCGTGGCCGACGAGGCGAAGCTCCACGCCGAGGGCCGCAAGCTGATGGACGCCATCGGCTCGGAGACCGGCACCCAAGGCAAGCTGCTGGCCGAGCGCATCGGCGAGATCGAGGCGCGGCTCGACGTGCTGACGACCGAGCGGTGCTCGCTGGACGCCCAGCTGCGAGGTCTGCAGAACGCCACCGAGCAGGTGCGCGCCACGGTGAACATCCTCGAGGTCTTCGACGCCGTCTGGGACGAGTTCGAGGCCGCCGAGAAGCAGGACCTCGTGCACCTGGTGGTGAAGCGGGTTGTCGTCAACGAGCCCGAGGGCAAGCTCGACCTCGAGTTCCACGACTTGGCCGCGCCCTTCGAGCCGCTGGCGACCGAGCCCGAGGACGAGCCCGACGACGACTCGCCAGCGGTGGCCCCCAGCGCCCCCGTGTCGGCCCCGGCGATGGAGGCGCGCCCATGACCGAGCACGCCGAGACGGTCGCCTTCCGGCCCCGACAGCGGCGCACACAGGCCCGCGTGAAGCGCCGCCGGCGTCAGCTCGCCGAGCGCCGTCCCGCCCGCGTCGCCCGCCGCCTGGCGTTGGCCCACCGCATCGCCGCCGACATCGAGGCCGGTCGCTACAAGGACTACGCCGACGTCGCCCGCCGCCATGGGCTCACCCGCGCCCGGCTGACCCAGCTGATGAACCTCCTGCTCCTCGCCCCGGACATCCAGGAGGAGGTGCTGGCCCTCGAGTTCCCGGTGGGGCGGGAGCCCGTCACGGAGCGCACCCTGCGCCGGGTGCTGGCCAGCCTGTGCTGGGACGATCAGCGGGCGGCGTGGACGGAGGTGCGGCCAGAGGCCGAGGTCGATGGGTAGTTCCGCGGCACGCAGCGTGCCGACTCTTTCCGACTCAAGACGATCCTGTCTGCGCTTGAGCGTCTAGACCTGATCGTGTTAGCTTCGCGCAGCCCAAGATGGAGGCAGTGCGTCTTGACCGGGGTGCCTCCGTGCCCGCTGGAGCGAACCGATGTCGGAACAAGAACCGTGGGCGTCCGTCGAGGACGTCGCCAAGCACCTCGGAATCGCCCGCGACACGGTCTACCGCTGGATCGAGTCGAAGGCGCTGCCTGCGCACAAAATCGGCCGCCTCTGGAAGTTCAAGCTCTCCGAGGTCGACGAGTGGGTGCGGTCGGGTGGCGCGTCCGAGACAGAGACAGACGGCTGAGTGGGGTCGGGAAGGATTGGTGAGAGCACGAGATGATGGCCGAGCAGGTAGCAACCACAGGACTCCGAGGAGCCCCCGCCGGAAACCCGGCGAGGGGGCCGAGGTCCTGCGTGCGCGCCGAGCTTCGCCTCACCTTCGAGTCGCCCGAGAAGGCGATCCGATTCGCCTCTTCCCTGGCCAGCCTGTTCTACGCCTCCGCCTCGACCATCACCGTTCGATCATCCACCGGCAGTCGCCGCGATGACCTGACCGCCGCCGAGATCGACCACCGACTCGAGGCCGGGCTGGTGGCGGGGCTCGAGATCACGGCTTCCTTGGACGGGAGCGAGGTCGATATCGAGATGGCGCAAGATCCGGAGCACCCCTCCGAGATCGCGCTCGACCTGCCGTTGTCCCCGGTTCCAGTGTCCGGCCGACACTGGCTGCAGTGCGACCCGGAGGCGATGTCGCCTGTTCGGGCGCTGGCACTGCCCGTTGCTGCTGGCGCATTGACGCCCGAGGCCCTGCACGCCCTCATCGGGCTCGCACTCCGCGTCGGTGGTTTCGTTGGTGCGGTTGCGAAGACCGACGACGAGCAGCCATTCGAGTGGCATCCGTCTCGTCCGGAGCAAGACGCGGCCCCGATCGAGGCATCTCTTGCGGACACGACCTGGGCCGTTGGTGGCGAAGCTGAGTCTGCGGAGGCGTGGTTCGTCACAGGGCAGCGCCGGGAGTCGCGGCCCCCCCCCGACGAGACGTGGTGGAGTGCTTTCGACGAGTTCGCCGCGGCGCCGCGCAGTTCGCTTCCCGAGCTTCGAGAGCATCTCGCCCTGGTCTTCAAGGTCCCGTTCGACTGGGAGCTCGACGAGCTCTCGAACGCACCCGAAGCGTCGGACACGATCACGCCGGAAGCGGGTGTCATCGGTCGACTCGTGCCCACAGACGACAAGCTGGTGCTTGCGGTCGACTTCGAGCAGCCGGCCAGCGTCGTCGCCGGGGCCCTCCTGCACCTGTGCGGGCATGCGGAGCTTGGACACGTCCAACCCGGCGACGCATGGGGCCACTGGGACACCGTGGAGTCGGTGTCGACGCGTTCCCCTCATCGACAGTGGGATCGCGACGTCGCCACGTTGCTCGGATCCGTCTGCCAACGCCCCACGATCCGCAAGGTCAGCTCGATCGACGAGTGCACGCCCGTCGAGAAGGCGTGGCTGGTCCTGCAGGGCCACATCAGCCAGATGGTCGGCGAGGCGCGCACGCTCCACGGGAACGCCGAGCGCTACCAGGCGGCAGCCTATCAGCGGCAGGCTGCACAACGCATCGTTGCCCAGCTCGAAGACTACGCGGGCGCTATGCTCTGCGACGGCGTCGGACTTGGGAAGACCTACGTGGCCACCACGGTCATGGTCCACTACGCCAACGCCTGGCGGGATAGGCTCGCGGCGCTGCAGCAGTCGGCTGCGGATGATCCGTTCCGCATCACCGTGCTCGCGCCGAACTCTGTCGTCAGCACCTGGCAGCGCGAGGCCATTCCGCCGCTGGCAGCTCAGGGTGTGCCACTCGCGACGATTCGCGTCCTCTCGCACACGAAGCTCTCGCGGATCCTCCCCTCGAGCGAGATTCTCAGTGGCGCCTCCGATCGCCCGAGCGACATGGAGCACCTGCTGCTCTCCGACCTGGTGATCGTCGACGAGGCGCACAACTTCAGGTCCGTCGCGGCCAGGCGGACGGTAGTGCTTCGCGACCTGCTGCGGCTCCAGCCTCGCAAGGACATCCGCCGCAAGGTGCTGCTCCTGACGGCGACTCCGGTCAACAACAGCCTGGAAGATCTGCGCCAGCAGGCGTCGCTGCTCTTCTCGAAGCCGCTCTGGTTCAACGACAACCTGACTGCTGATGGCTACCGCGGACGCGTGCCGCGAGACGTCGAGGAGCGCATCGAGAAGGCCCGTGGCGGCAAGGGTGGAGATGTCGCCGCGACGCTCATCCACGGGAGCGCCGATGCCCGATTTTCGATCGGCATCGACTTCCGAGACGACCTCCAATTCGGTGTCCAGATCCCCCGCGTCGGTGACTACCTCAAGGAGCAGGAGAAGCTGCTCCAGGAGCAGCAACAGGCCGTCCGCGCGGCCATGATGGCGGAGGCCTCCGACACGAAGCCACCCCAGGTCCGGGTCGCCTCCGAGCTTCTCGACCGAATCGTGGTGCAGCGCTCTCGAAAACTGTGCAAGCAGATCGAGCGCGAGCAGGGCTCCAACATCAAGCTCCTCTTCCGCCGGGACGCTCCCCCACCCGAGAAGCTGGTCTACGAGGACGTCTACGACGACACCCGCGACGTGCTCGCACGCTTCCTGCCGCTCTTCGACACCGGCGAAGCCGCGGAGGCTCACTCCCAGGCGCTGTCGCTCAAGGTCTACATGTGGTCGGACGTTCGCGACGGGGTCCGCGATGCGTCCGAAACGTCTTCGGTGGTCGGACTTCAGCGCGTCCTCGTGCTCAAGCGCCTCGAGAGCTCCCCCGTTGCGTTCCTGATCACCCTGCTGCGCCTCCTCGCGCTCTACGCCCACCGCCTGCGGCAACTGCTCAACCTCTGCCACGAGCTCGGCGACCGCAAGCGCGCCGATGAGCTGGGCCGTGACCTCGACCAACGCATCGATCAGCTCGACCGAGTCGCACGCGACCGACTCGACCTGTTGCTGACCGGCGAGGTGTCGACATGTCGTCCTCGCGAGCTCCTCACCCGTTGGAGCAAGGCCCACATGAGCGCCCGACCGGCGGCGGGTGCAGATGACCCGGCTCCTCCACAGCTGCAGCTCTTCGAACTGGACGACGAGGAAAGCGGAGGTCGACGGGAGCAACTTGAGCGGCTCTGGGAGCTGCGAGAAGACCTGGAGTCCGACTTCCAAACGCTGCTCGCTGTTGCTCCGGGGCTCGCCGACATCGTGTTCGGTCGCTTCGAGCGGCAGGACTGGCCGCGTCGTTTTATCGCTGGTGGGTCCAGCATCGACTGGCCTACCTCGGCGACGTGGGGCCTTCGTATCGTCACTGACGCGAAGTTGCGCCGCCTGGTGTCGCGCCTGTTGCGCGCTCGCCGGGACGACCAGAAGGCGATCGTGTTCTCCCAGTTCACCGACACACTCGCCTACGTCGAATCGGTGCTGCGGGCGACCGCCTACCTAGAACGCAACGAATGGCGTCTCGCCCTGCAGACGCTCGCCCTCGATGTGGGGGCTCAGGTCACCGAAGAGGACGTCAAGGCCCTCACCACCCGGACCGCTGTGGTGAGCGGCGAGACCGAGGATCGCGACGCCGCGATCAACGCGTTCGCTCCGTACTACCGGCTCGGTCCGGTACGCCCCAATTCGCCGACCACGGACCTTCTGGGCGAGGAGACAGACGCCTGGACCATAGGATGGACCCGCGCGATCGAGGAGCCGATCGACATCCTGCTCGCTTCCGACGTGCTGGCCGAGGGCGTGAACCTCCAGGATGCGGCCCTGCTCGTGAACTACGACGTGCACTGGAACCCGGTCCGCATGATCCAGCGCGCTGGCCGCGTGGATCGCCGCCTCAATCCCGCAATCGAGGAGGCAGACGCGTTCCCGGACCTCGAGCGCCTCTCAGTGAAGCTCCAGAAGCCCGTGCCCCGCTACTGGTGGCACGACCATCAGGATGCCGCCCCCGTCACGGTCAACCTGCTCCTGCCCGACGAGCTCGAAGCGGAGCTGCAGCTGCGCGAGCGGATCGCCAACAAGACCCTGGCGATCGACTTCACGCTCGGTCTCGAACAGGGGACCGGGGCCGAAGCCGAGTGGATGGCTGACTACCGATATCAGGGTATCTCCGCCCTCAACGTCTGGCAGAAGGATCGCGCCATCGAGCGCGTGGCCGGCTACCAGGAGCGACTGCGACGTCTGATGTCCGAACGGGGCATCGTGCCGGACTGGCTGTCCAACTGGAATGGCTGGCTTCGGGAGCACACCGCCAGCGATGCCAGCGCCATCGTCGCGTGGGCGCTGCTCGGCCGGAAAGGCGGGGAGCTTGCCGAGTACACCCGTCATCTGGAGCCCGTGGTCGACGGTGGCGTTCCTCACTGGCTCTGGACGACCGCCAAACCCGTGAAGTCGATGCTCAACTTCTGGTTGGCCCTCGACGGCAAGACCTTCCCCGCCGACGTTCGAACCGACCTTGGCTGGTCCGAGGACGCCTCCCGTCCCCTGTCCGCAGAAGACCTCCTCGGTACAGCAGTGCGGCTGGTCGACGGCGGCGTCGAGCTCGAGGAGCGCGGCCGCGAGATCGGACGCCCCGTGATGCAGGGCGCCTCCGCCATAAGCGCTGGCTTCCTCGGCGCCGAGGCCGACCGCCGCTCGATCCAGGTGCGAGGCTTCCGCCTCCTCCAGCTCGCGTCTTTGGACCTGCCGGAACCGCCGCGGGTGCGGGCCGAGCGCCGCGGCATCGCGCGCAAGTGCGGCGTTTGCGGGCATGCGCCCGGGATGCACAAGTGCTGCCCCTCGTGCGGTGCCCGTGCGGACGGCGAGCCCAAGATCGAGACCACCTTCGGCTTCCGACGCCTGCGGTCGAGCGACGGGACCCCCTACGAGACTCCTCAACCCTGGTGTCGTGCGTGTCGCCAGACCCGCAGAGAAGCGCCATCGCCCGAGAGCGAGGAAACATGCTGAAGAAGGAAGACTTCGTACAAATCCTGATGAACGGTGCGTCCTCGGTCACTTCCGAACCGGCCAGCATGATCGCCGGCTTTGACACCTTCGAAAACCACGCACTTACAGCGGATTCCAGCGATGGGGACCTAGCACGGCAGGTGCTTGTGCAGTGCTTCGGCGAAGGCCAGCAGGAGCCGCTGGACCGCGTACTCCTTACAGCTAGCGAATCTGATCGTCAGAAGCTCGCCGAACTGTACGAGCCTGGCGCCTATTACTGGCGAAAGACAGCCCAGCGCCCATTCCACATTGTACTCGTTCGGCTTGGGTCAGAAGCATCCTCGCTGCTCGCAACCAGTCCTCGTCGCAGCATCCGAGAACTCGGACTCCTTGAAGACGAGTTGTTCCGATTGGTTGCCGACGGACTGAACTGGTTCGCTCGAGGAGGATCGAGACGCACGGCAGACATGCCGCAAGGAACGAGGGAGGACACTCTCTTTGTCGTCTCCGTTCGAGAGGGGCTACCCGACCGTCGACGTCAGGTACTTGCGTTTGGCGCCGTCTGTATGGAAACCGCTAGCTTCGAAGCATTCGCGCTCTACGAGGCCGCTCGGGATTGGGATCCTTCGATCGCACGCGAGCACTTCGAGATCTTCTATACGCGGCACATCTTTCCCTTGAGTCGCGGGGAACGGTGGCAAGATGCTTTCGTCACGGGCGAACACCGTCGGAAGGCGTCGCGCCTTCTCGATGCCTGCGCAACGGACGCTCCATCCCAATCGGGAATCACGGCCGCGATCGAGGCATTGCTTCGCGAGGTTGGGGCCAGCTACGGTCGACGCCGGAATCAACTTCTGTTCGAGACCCTCCGCGACGACCACTTCATAGCGTCGAACCCGGAGGACATTGAAAGAGGAGATCACAGCAACCCGCTGCAGGGGCTTGTGGTTCGAGACAGCGAGGCCAGGGTTCTCGGCTATGTGGTCTATTGCGCTGACAGCAGCGCAGAGGCACAGCGCGTACGCGCGCGCCTCGGCTCCTTCAACTCTTTCGACAACGTGCTGATCGTATACCCGGAACGCGGAGACGCGGTCATCGAGCTGTGGCACGGCACTGAGCAGCTTAAAGGCCGCCTCACTCGTGAGAACACTCAGTTCGAGGGAGTGGGCAAGGTACTCAGCCTGCTTTCGCGCTTCTTCCTGGTGAGCCAAGCGTCGATCCGCAACCCGAAGGACCTAGCGGAACGCCTCGCCAAGCGGGCCAAGTACTTGCGTGCGTTGTCGCTTCGACAACTGCGCCTAGAGCGCGAAAACGGGCCTCTGAGATCGCTGTACGAGGCCTTCCAGTCCGGACTTGTGCACGATCTGGACGAGGGAGCGTTTTCTGATGCGTTCGCCCAAACAGTGACCAACGGTCTCCTCACGGCTCGCTGGGCACAGCGCACTGCAGACACGAACAAACACGGCCCGTTCACGGTATCGGACGCTTTGACATCGATTCCGGCAACCAACCCGTTCTTGAAGGGTTTTTTCGCCGGGATCGACAGAATTCGCCGTCAATCAGATGGGGGCCTCTACCTGTGGATGATTGACGACATTGCCAGTCTACTCGAGCGCGTAGACGTCAGCCACGTGTTCGATTTCAACTCGGAGGACGAGCATGCGGGGAAAGACCCCGTGATTCACTTCTTCGAGGACTTTCTGGCTGCGTACGACAGCGCACAGCGAGTTCAGAGAGGCGTGTACTACACGCCTCGGCCCATCGTTTCGAACATCGTTCGTAGTATCGATGACCTTCTTAGGAGCGAGTTTCGCCTTCGGCTCGGTCTCGCTGACTGGAGTACCTGGAAGGAGGTCGCCGCGAACCACGAGATTTCAATTCCAGATGGCGCCGACCCGAATTCACCATTCGTTTCGATCCTCGATCCAGCTACCGGCACAGGCACCTTCCTGGTAGAGGCCATTGACGTCATCCATCGAACGATGACACGCGAATGGGCGTCGCAAACAGAGCAGGCAAGGCTCCGCCTTTGGAACGACTACGTCGCTGGCCGTGGTGACTGGGCAGGCTGCGGATTGCTCGACCGCCTGCACGCCTTCGAACTTCTGATGGCTCCGTATGCGATAGCGCATCTCAAGATTGGCCTGAAGCTCCACGAGACGGGCTATCGCTTCGAGGAGGAGCGGCGGGCGCGAATCTACCTCACCAACGCTCTTGAACGACCGCATGGAGGCAACGAGCAGCTCTCGCTTTCGCTTCCGGCGCTCGCGGCGGAGGCTGAGGCAGTCAACCGCGTGAAGGAACAAGGCAGATTTACCGTCGTGATGGGCAACCCGCCGTACTCGGTCACGAGTGCGAACTCGAACCCGTTCATCGATGCTTTGATGAACGACTACAAGAAGCATGTTCGAGGGGAGCAGGGACTCGTCGCACTGTCAGACGACTATCTCAAATTCATTCGGGTCAGCCAGTACTTCCTGGGCCAATCCGGTTGCGGACTCTGGGGGATGGTCACCAATCACGGTTTCCTGAAGGGAGTCATCCACCGCGGAGTGCGCCAGGAGCTCCTGACGCAGTTCGACAAGCTGTTCATTGTCGACCTTCATGGAGATTCAAACGTTGGCGAGAAGCCCCCAAGCGGAATGTCCAATGAGAATGTGTTCGACATTCAGCAGGGCGTGAGCATCACGGTATGCGCAAGCGCTTCCCAGGGCACATCGACATCGCTATCCGAGGTGGCGCACCGGGACGTATGGGGCACCCGAGGCGAAAAATACGACGCTCTACTGTCTGGCACGGTGAGCGCACTGGCGCGCGCGAAACTTGAACCGATCGAACCGAAGTACTTCTTCATTCCGTTCGACAAGACCCATCTCGACGAGTACCAGCGGTTTCCGTCACTCAATGAGCTGTTTCCAGTTCACTCGTGTGGCGTGAAAACTCACCGTGACGCGGTCCTTATCGGCTTCAGCCGAAACGAGGTGATCGCCAGGTTCACGGATATCGCCACAAATTCTGACCTAGAGATGGTCCGGCGCAAGTACGGTATCAAGGATACCAAGCATTGGTCTTTCGAAGACGCCAGGAAGACCGTGGCCGCGGCGGATATTGAGCAGTTCGTCAGGCGGGTGACCTACCGGCCATTTGACGACCGTTGGATCTACTACAACCCAGAGATTATTGAGAAGGGAGACGCGAAGTACCCAACCCTCAGGCACCTTCTTCATCCGAACATCGCCTTGGTGTCCGCTCGCCTTCAGGCCGCCGGCGCGAATGACGCAGCATTCGTGACGCGTCATCTTGTGGAAATGAAGACCGGAGAGTCGACAAGGAGTTGCACCGTATTCCCGCTGTATCTAGCTGATGACGGGGGAGCCCAGGGCGAGCTCGCGCTCGTCGACAGGGCCGCGCCAAACCTAGACCAGAAACACCTGCGGATGTTCTGCGCCGGAATCGACGTCCGGGCCGGCAATCATGGAGTGCCCGAAGGATACACTCCCGAGAACATTCTCGAGTACTGCTACGCGGTTCTGTATAGCGATGGTTACAGGGATCGCTACGGCGAATACCTCCGCTCAGGATTTCCCAGGATCCCGGTTCCTGCGGGTCGGGAGTTGTTTGAGAGGCTGATTGAGCTCGGTCGCTCCCTGGTGGAATGCCATCTGCTCGACGCGCCTGTTGACGACGAATCCGTGTGCTACGTGGGATCGCTGCCGACAACGGTGGTCCGCCCCCACTGGCATGACAACTCGGTTTGGCTCGATAAGGATAGAACGTCTGGTTTTCGAGGGGTCAGCGAGGAGTTGTGGGCACTCCGTATCGGCGGATATCCAGTGCTGCAGAAGTGGTTGAAGGGTCGGAAGGCGACTGGCGGCAGGTCCCCTCAGCCAGCCATTCCTCTTGAGGCTGCAGACGTAAAGCGACTCATTGAGATCATTCGGGCGCTTAAACGCACGCGCGAGGTGACAACGGAGATTGAGAGCGCGATTTGTGCAGCAGGTGGCTGGCCGGGGGCCTTCTTCCTCGGCGATGGCTCGGGAAGCTAGGGGTTTCAGTGGCGGCGACTGCATTTGACAAGGTCACGTGGGGTCTGAGAAAGCCCCCCAGGGCGTCATTTGATGCCGTCCTTGGGCGCCTCGCGAGTTCCATTGTCACCTTGCGTGAGGGCGACTTGCTCCGATCGTCCCACTGGGAACTTGGCCAGGACGCTCGGCTGCGTGAGGACCTTCGCTTCCGTCAGACTCCCTGGGGCCGGTGGATGCGCGCCGAGGACCTGCTCGGTAATGACGCGCTCCATCGAGAGCTGCACGCACAGCGCAGGGGAAGCGCCAACCTCAACAAGAGCCTCGATGTGGTCGGAGGGCTGTTCGGCCGGCGGTGCGTGTTCTGTCCTGGGGACCCGCGCTTCGTCCTGCAGGGCGATGAAGTGCGGCTCGCGGCGTCCGAGCTTTCCAGGCAGCCGGTGATCGAGGACGAGGTCGGTGACTTGGAGAGGTACACGACGCACCTCCCGGTCCACAGCCTCAAGGCAGCGGCAGCATCCGAACCTGCCGGTGAGTGGGGTCCGGATGCTCAGGAGCAGATGATCGAGACGCTCGGCTGGATCCGCGTCTCGAGCCGACGCCGCTTGAACTCGCGGATGTTCGTCGCGCAGATCGAGGGGCACAGCATGGACGACGGGCGCAGCGGCCTCGTCGACGGCGGCTATGCCATCTTCGAGCTCTGGCCTTCGGGTACTAAGCAGCTGCTGAGCGTGCTCGTGCGAGGCTCGTTCCGCGATCCAGAGACCGGGAGCTACGCGGTCAAGAAGTACGTGGCGGACCAGCGTGACGCGGAAGGACGCCACCACCAGATCAACCTAGTCTCGCTCAACCCCGACAAGGAGCGCTACCCCGACATCGAGCTTCAGGTCGAAGACGAAGAAGCACTGACGGTCGTTGCCAAGGTCATCCAGCCCCTTTCCCCAGACGAGTACGCCCGGCGACCGAAGCCGCTGCGGCGCAAAGGCCGGCGCGACCTGGACAACGAAGATGCGCTCGAGCGAGTCCACGAGCGCCTGTCGGAACGGGCGTCGCGCTTCTTTGAGGCCCAACCAGCCGCGACGGAGAACGAGGAAGAGCAGCCGGATACCAGCGTGTGGAACAGCCAGGTCGTCTGCCTCGATGCCGGTTCGGGCGGGCTGCACCTCGAGATCGGGCCGCTGATTGGACTCTGGAAGTTCGTGAAGGTCCTCGTAGCACGCGCGGCGACAGGCGAAACGAAGCAGACGCTGGCATCCAACGCGAGGCTGCGGCCTGTGCGCGTCGCTGTGCTGGCGTCGGATGGCGCGTGGACCTGGGGCGCGGAGGGCTTCGAGGACGATCCAGACGTCGACCTGTCCGCCCTCGACGTCCCCGGCGTGCCGACCGATCGAGTCAGTGCGTTTCGCGTGGGCGCAGACGGCGTCGGCAAGCTGCTCTCTGGGGACCATCTCTCTCCTGGTCAGGCGTATCGACTGCTTGTTCCTTCTGAGGTGTGGGAGAGCGTCGACTGCTCGATGCCGACAAGCGAACTCTCAGATGGGTGGCACCTCGCCGAGCTCGCGCTGCCCTCCGAGCCACGCCCCGAGCTGGTGGACGACCTCGAGAAGCTCGGCTTCCGCCTCGGAGACCTCACCCCCTCACTCTCGTTCGCGTTGGCAAGCTGGCCCGACGAGTGGCGCTCCACCCTCAGGGGTGAGGGCTTCGCCACCTTCGCGGCCGGAGAGAACGGTTCGACGTCGGTGCTCGTCTCCGTTGACGGGTACGAGGCCGAGGTCGACGACGAGGCCCAGCTCTTCGTACACGGTCCGGGCGGCCCGCGCCGCGTGTCGCTGCCTGCGGGTTCGACGGCCACCGTCGAGCTGTCGGGCCTGTCCACTGGGCAGTATTTCTGCACGCTTCTGCATCAGCGAACCCGGGTTCAACCGGCGCATCTGCCGTTCGAGGTCGCGGCGGACCTGGCAGCTCCGCCGGATGCATCGTTGGGGACCAACGTCGCGGGCGAATCGACTGCGGGTGCGCCAAACACCGTGACGCGTGCTTGGCGCGGGGACCTCGCGCTCCTGGCGCAAGACGAGGTGGCCGTTGAAGGGCCGCCCGGATGGGCCGTTCGCGTGCTCTGGCGTGAAGTCACCGACGACTACCTCGCGACCCTCGAACTGGACGCAACGGGGCAGTTGGACGTCCCGCGTCTCTTCAGTCTCACGCGAGAACGCCGGGAGCGGCGTCTCTTGGGCGACCTGGTGCTGGACTGTGGAGAGCTCGGCTCGCTTGTGCTGGAACACGAGCGGCACGCAACGGTACAAGGCGTGGGCTCGGTTCTTGGCGAATTGGCTAGGACCAAGGGCGACTTCGTTCGGCGCCGTGCTGGGGCCTTCACGCAGTTGCTACCGATGTGGTTCGAGCCCGTCGGGCAATGCCTCGGCTACGAGGTAGAGACGGTCGCGGAACTTCCGGAAGAGCCGCCAGTGCACGCCGCAGCTGCCCGGCTCCTGGTCACAGAGAGGCGCGCAGATGGGATCGGGCGCCGCTGCAAGCGAGTCCTCGTGATGCTCGAAGAGCTGCAGGCCGAGCTGGGCGAAGAGCTGCTCGACTGGATTGACGGCGTGTGCCTGCGATTCGGTGTCGACAACGCGCTCATCAGCACCGGACTGTCCTGGGCAGAGCATCGCAGGCGCAGCCGACTGCCGTTGAAAGTGTGGGAGCTGGACGAGGTCCTCGCGCAGGACGAGCTGCTCATCGCGTTCCTTCGTGACGTGGCGGAGGGCGTGTGATGAAGCCGACGGTCGTTCCACAAGAACAGGTTGCTGCTCGCTCCGCCGCGCGGTGGGGCGACTTCGGCCAGGACGAGACCCTCTCGGACCTCATTCGTGCCGAGGTGACTGCACGTGGAAGCTGTCCTCGTTGGACGGCTCTGCGTCGATTGGAGCAGGCACTCGGAGATGACGATGCGGACCAGAGTCGCGCGCGTCTGCGGGAACTCTGCGATGGCCTGGAGTACGAGGGCGACCTCACCGCGTCGAGCGGTGGCGTGCTCAACGTCAGCCCTGTCCGAGCGATCGAGCTCCAGGCGGGTGTGCACCGGATGGTGTGCAGCCTTCCCAGCCGTCGATTGCGCGCCAGTCTACCGGGCGAGCTCCACGTTGATGGTCTGCGACGGCTCCATCGCTTCGATCCCAACACGGAGCCGGAGGTTGCGGCCGCCCTCCAAGCACTGGGAGGCGTGGTCGTGTCGCCCCAAGCATGGGCCGGCCTCGACCTGACGCCTGTCGCCGACGGCGCCTGGCTCGACAACCTGGACCAGCGGTTGGAGTGGCGTCCCGAAGCGGCGGGCAGCCTCGAGCGCGACGGGGCGCTCGACTGGCAGAGCCTCACCCTGACGGCCGACGGACCTCGATGGCGCCGGAATTCGAATGAGCCCACTCGACTGTGGCGCGCTCGAACGTCCTACGGTCGCTGGATCTGGGCGTGGGGGACTGCGGGCGGCACGCCTTCGACCGACGCGTTCGTGACGCTCTTCGCCGACGACGCAAACCGTACGCTCTTCGCCGTGGCGCGAGAGGCCGGCCAATCCGTCTCGGCGTCCGTCGTTCGCGACGACGCCTTCGCCCATCTTCGACTCCGCGAGTGGCTACCGCGCGCCGAATATCGGTACCTGTCGTCTCTCGCCTCCCCATCACGAATCGAGAACCAACAACAATGGTCGATCCCCCTCTCTCGCGTTGACGATGTGTTCGACACGCTCAGCCGCCGCCTTGGGCTCGACATCAAAGAGGAGGCGCCGGCATGAGCAAACGACAGATCACCATCAAGCCCACATGCATGCGCGAGCTGCTGGCGTTCCCGGCAGACCGCGCCGCGTCCTTGTGGGAGAAGATCAACTGGCTCGTCACCGACCCTTTCCCCGACGGGAAGGTGAAGAAGAAACTCCAGGGGGGCGACGGCATCTACCGGCTCCGAGTCGGCGACCATCGCGTGTTCTACCGGTTCGGAGAGGACTGGGTCAGCCTGATCGGCGTCCGGCGACGTAAGGAAGACACGTACCGGGCGATGCCGGAGGGCGACGACGCTCCGCAACTGCCGCCCGACCATGACGACGACCTCGATGAGCTGCTCGAGCCGGCCGAGCCGGTGAGCTTCAACTTCGAACCGGCCTCGACGGCGAAGCCGCTGCCTCTCGAGATCACCAAGGACTGGCTCAAGGAGCAGAGCGTCCCCGCGTCGGCGTTCCCCTTCCTGCTCCGCTGCAAGACGGAAGAGGACCTTCTCGAAGCTCCGATCGGGGGCGACGTGCTCGCGCAGGTGTTGGACGCCATCTACCCACCGAGCCTCGAGGCGGTGGCTCGTCAGCCCGATCTGGTCGTCCCGTCCACTGAGCATCTCGTCCGGTACAAGGAGGGAGACCTGCTGGGCTTCCTCCTGCGACTCGACGAGGATCAGGTGCGCCTCACGCGGTGGGCGATGAAGGGGCCGACGATGGTTCGAGGCGGCGCCGGCACCGGCAAGAGCACCGTGGCGCTCTACCGGGTGAAGGAGGTCCTCGAACGGTCGGGGGCGAGCGGCGAGGAGACGGTGCTCTTCACGACCTACACCCGCGCGCTCCTGACCGTGACGCGCCAGCTGCTGGAGCAGATCCTGACCCCAGCCCAGATGGCCCGAGTCCGCGTCGCGACGGTGGACCAGATCGCGCGTGAGGTCGTCTCGGACCGTCGCAAGATCGCCAAGATCGAGTTCGACTACGATGCTCTGAAGCGCCTGAAGAAGCTCCGGAAGTCCTTCTCGCCATCTACCTCATCGGCCTTCGAAGCGAAACTCCGCAAGCGGGCCCTGGCTCGGCTGTCCGACAAGTACGTGCTCGAGGAGTTCGACTGGATTATCGACGGCCGAGACCTCGGGTCACTCGAGGAGTACAAGGCAGCTCCTCGCCCGGGCCGCGGCGTCGCATTTCCGGAGCGCCTTCGAGAGACACTCTGGGAGCTCCACCAGGCATTCGTGGAAGAGTCGGGAGAGCGTTTCCCGGCCCTGCGAAACGAGGCGCTCGGCATCGTCCGCAGCGATGATTGGGCCGGCCACTGGGACTACGTGTTCGTCGACGAAGCACAGGACCTCAGTCCGTCGGCCCTCGGCCTCATGGCGGAGGTCGCCCGAACCGCGGAGGGTCTCTTCTTCGCCGCGGACTCGAAGCAGTCCCTCTACTCGCGCAACTACAGCTGGTCTGCTGTTCATCCTCGGCTGCAGTTCCGAGGTCGCACAGCCGTCCTGCGCCGGAACTACCGGTCGACGAAGGAAATCGACCGCGCGGCTTTCGCGGTGCTCCGACCCGAGGCCGACGAGAAGCTGGAGGCGTCGAGCAGCGTTCACGAGGGTCCGCTTCCAGTGCTCGTTCGCAGCGTCGACGAGGCGAGCGAGGCGGAGTGGATCGCGCGCTTCGTGCGCCAGATGTCGCGCCACCTCCACCTGCGTCCAAGCGCCGCCGCCGTCCTCGTTCCCGCCGGCGCGGTGGGGCAGAATCTGGCGCAGTCGCTCACCGACGCGGGGCTGCCGGCGCAGTATTTCCCAGGCCGCGAGCTCGACCTCGCCGCCGACGTCGTCAAGGTCATCACCCTCTACAGCGCGAAGGGGCTCGAGTTCCCGATCGTCGTGGCGGCGGGCTTCCACGACGGGACGTACCCGGTGGCCGAGGACTTCGACGATCCCGATCTCTTTGACGAGCGCATGCGCCATGAACGCCGGCTTCTCTACGTGGGCCTCACTCGCGCGATGCGTGGACTGATGCTCGTCGTACCCGAAGGGTGCCAGCACGAAGCGCTTCTCGAGCTGAACACCGACGACTGGCACGTGGAGGAGGCGCAATGACGACACTCAAGCTCGCCAAGTACACCGACGACGATCTGCGCCTACAGGATGTGGGGGACGCGGAGTTCCTTCGACGCAAGATCGAGTCCGACACCACCCTTGACTTCACCGGCGTCACCGAGGCGTCTGCGGCCTTCCTCGACGCGCTCCTGGAAGGTGAGACCGCCGAGTCCATCGGTGACCGGCTCGAGGGCATGAACGCGGCCGTAGACGAGGCGCTCGCCGCATGGGTCGACCGAGCCAGCGCGCCGGTGAAGCCCATCGAACGCTCGCGCCCTCGACCACGCGTGCGCGTGACCAAGCCGAGCTCACCCCCACCAGCGCTCGAGCGTCCGCCGATCACCGACGACCGCTTCACGCCGACGCGGCTCGTGCAGCGCCTCAGCGATTCCCTTCGGGGCTACATCGAGAGCGCCTACCCGCTGAGCGATCCGACTCTGGTTCGGGCACGCCGCCGACTGCTCGAGACGGAGGCCGGGGGGCATCTGCTCGCCCAGGAGCCGTTCATCGAGACGACCACGCGCTACGCCTCGTCGCCTCATGGCTACGACGAGCTCGGCCTACCGAGCCACGTCGGCGAGTTCTTCTCCGGGTTGGCGGAAACCCCGACCGGAGCCAGCGCTCCGGAGGACGAACGGCGGATTCTCTACCCGAGCATGTACGGACACCAGGAGCGCGCGTTCACCTCGTTCCTCGTCGAGGGCAAGGACATCGTCGTCGCCACGGGAACAGGATCGGGAAAGACGGAGTGTTTCCGCGTGCCGATGCTCGGCTCCCTCTACGACGAAGCACACGAGCGGCCCGACTCCTTCGCGCTGCCTGCCGTACGAGCGCTCATCCTCTACCCGATGAACGCGCT
>JAGQIY010000744.1 GCA_020430865.1 Myxococcales bacterium | reverse complement strand
TTCCAGGATGGCGCCATCGAAGTTCGCTCCACTGCAGTTGGCTCCCACCAGCGCGGCGCCAGAGAGGTTCGCGTCGGTGAAGTGCGAACCGTTCAAGGTCGCGCCGACGAGCTTCGCAGCGCGCAGGTCGCGCCCTCGAAGATCGAGCCGCGAGAGATCGCAGCCGCCGAGGTCGGCGCTGGCGAGGCTATCGCCGCTGGCCACCAGAGCCTCGATTTCCTCGCGGCTTTTCGTGGGCGCCGCGGGTGGCGCGCTCGCGCGCTGCTTGGCGGCAGGCAGCGGCAGCCGTTCCTTGAGTTGCTCCCGTTGCCTGCGCTTCTCTGCTTCGAGCTTGGGGTCGGCGATGCCGAAGCGCATTCCAAGCGCGTCCGCCGCTGACTCCTGGCTGCTGCTGATCCACGCGCTGAAGCGTCGCCGACAGAGCTCGACCTCTGCTGGGCGCATCACGTCGTCCCAGGTGACGTAGAACAGGGCGAGCTCTGGAGCGATGGCGGAGCTCACCTCCAGGAAGCCTCGCCAGACCAGATGAACTCGCATCGTGTCGGCGTCGAATGCAAGCGTGTCCAGCTTGAGCGGGACCTCACTGAAGCGGAAGCCGTGCTGGCGGGTAGTCTGAGCGAAGGCGCGCGCCCGCCTGCCGGGCAAGCGGCCTTCGATGCGGCGCAGCTCCGGGTGCACACCCTCGAGACAGAAGCGTTCGTTGCCGTGGGCTTCCGTCAGGCGTTGGGCCGGGGGAGCGGCATTGAAGTAGTGATAGTCGAAATCTGCAGGGAAATAAGGCCAGTGCTGGGCGAGCCAGCGATCGTCGTAGGTCCCGAGGTGAGCCTGGCGATCCGCCCAGGTCTGCGGACGCGGTCCCAGGCAAGTGGGGGCTGGGCGGTCGCGCTGGGTCTTGATCAGCTGGTCGGGGTGCTCGAAGTTCGGTAGCAGGCGCGCGCCGCCGCCCTCGATCACCCCGCGCCCAACCGGGTTGGTGGGGATGCTCGAGCCACCGAAGGCATACTCGTAGCGCAGGGGGAGCTGCTTGAGCCGCGCAGGGCGGGTCATGCCCATGGCTTCCCAGTAGCGATCGCCGATCCACGCGACCCTGCGCCTCAGGGAGCCGACCTCCAAGCCGACGAATCCCGAGGTCTCGTTTCCGCGAGGGTAGGCGT
The DNA here is from genome assembly GCA_020430865.1 of Myxococcales bacterium. The sequence continues at coordinate 3,080 of JAGQIY010000744.1, read as the reverse complement.
GGCCGGCCACCCAGACGTCGACGCCAAGCTTGAGCGGCGCGAAGTCGTTTGCGTAGCGTAGGCTGGCCGACGGGTCGTCGTCCCAGAAGACATCCGCGGACAGCGGTTCGCTCTCGATCAAGGGCGTCGCGGTCTTCCCTGGTCGGAGCTCGAGGGTGCTCTTGGCGATGACGACCAGCGCTGGGCGCTCGGGCTTGAAGCGCCAGGGGATGCTGGCGACCGAGAACGCCCCGTCGGTGTAGACGGGCACGGTCTCTTTGGGGCGAAGCGGCAGGTCGAACACAGGGACTACTCGATGCGGTCAGGAGGCTCTAGTGAGTCGGGCACGCAAGCGCGCCCAGCTGGCTAGGGAAAGATGGTGACCTTGGCTTGACTCGGCGCCATCTGCACGCCGCCAGGCGCGTTGGGGTTCGAGCCGTTGTGCGCGGACTGAGCCACTTGGTGCACCATACCCTTACCCTCGGCGATGACCTTCGAGCTGCCCTTCTTGAACACGACCTTTTGCCCCACGGTACCGGATACGACTCCACCAGCAGATCCTGCTTGATCGCCCAGGCTGCTGGGGATCTCCGAGGTTTCGATCACCGTCTGCTTGTTCTCGATCAAGACCTTGGTGCTGACCTTGGTGGCGTTCGCCACCATCGCGGTGTTCGGGAACGGCGTGGGTACCGGAGGCGCTGGGGGCGCCGGGACCTTGCAGACGTCGGGGACCGCCATGCAGGTCCCGCCTGCCTTGCTGGATGCGGGGAACATGCTGCTTCTCTCTTCCTAGCCCAGGAGGACTCGCTTGCCATCGATGCGAGTGTCCTTCGCCGAACGGATCGTCGTCCGCTGAGCGATGAGCTCCAGGGTGGACTCGACCAATGTGCGCAGGCGCTTGGCGCGGGTCTCGGCGACGCGCTCGACGTCGATGAACGCCTCTGCGACCCGACTGAGCACTCGCTCGCCGCGAAGCTCGAGCCGACCGAAGTCCATCTGGGTGGCGCGCCCGCTGAGTGCCAGCTCGTCCGCGTCGATCGTCGCGCGAGGTGCGCGCAGCTCGACGTGCTCCGCCGCGGACAAGCGCACGCTCCCGTTCGGAGCCGAGAGGTGCAGATCCGCTGGGGAGCGCAGCTCCAGGGCCCCGCTCTCGCTGTCGTAGCGGACGAGTAGCCGTCCAGACGAATCGAAGAGCGAGAGCAGGCTGCCGCGGTGCTCCGCGTAGGCGCCGGTCGGTGCCGTGAGGCGGTCTTGCGTGCCGCCTTCGAGGTCCGCGCTCCGTTCCGCGGTGTGCAGGACGCCGATCACGTAGTGCTCGCTGGCAGACGTCCCCTCCCGGGGCAGCGAGTGCACCAGGACGCGATCTCCTGGACGCGGGGTGTAGCCAGGAATCGCGAGCCGTGCGGAAACGACTGCCGCGTGACCCTGGACGCTGGAACCAGCGCGCAGGCGCAGCTCGAGGCGCGAACCATCGACCTGGAGCACCAGCGCCTCCTGGCTACGCGGGGACGCCTGGGGTTCCTCTTGGTCGATGGGAGTGGTTGCGGGCTCGGTCATGTCTCAGAAGTCCTCCGCGCGTTCGCGCTCAGGGTCGGTGTAGCGAATGTCGTCCAGCTTCGCCCGACTCATGTGGCAACCGCCAACGCTCGCACGATGCAAGCTGGCGTGGCTGAGATCAGCCTCGAGGAAGACGCTTCTATCGAGCTTCGCGTGATCGAAGACCGCCCAGACCAGACTCGCAGACCGAAATGAGCTCTCGCTCAGGTCTGCCTCCCCGAAGCGCGCGTGGTCGAGCTTGGCCGACTTGAAGCTCGCGCGTCGTGCGACGCACCCTGCAAACTCCGCGTCCACACACTCGCTCTGCGCGAAGTCGGCCCCGTTCAAGGTGGCGCCGGAGAAATCAGCCCGGAGTCCCTTGAAGCCCACCAAGCGCGCGGAGCTGAGGTTGGCTTCGCAGAAGCCGACCTGGGTTCCGTGGGCCCCGCTGAGATCACAGCCCACGAGCGTCGCTCGGCTGAGGTTGGAGTTCTGGAGGTTCAGCTTGCGCAGGTCCAGGTAGCTCAGATCGGCCTCTTCGAAGCGGCACTGCTCGAAGCTCGTCGTCGCATCGAGCTTCACGGTCTGCAGGTTCGCTCCGGAGAAGTCGGCCAGGCGGAAGCGCGTGCCCCGGAGGTCCGCGCCTGCGAGGTGCTCGGACACCAGCAGTACGTCGGACAGATCGAGTCCGCCGAGCCACGCCGCGGTGAGATCGACCCCGATCAGTTGCGCGTCGCTGAGCCGAGTCTGGGTCAGGTCGCTCGACGCGAGCTTGGTCTGGGTGAGGATCGCTTCGGAGAAGTCGGCGCGTGCGAACCCGTGGCCGCTGAGATCCGCGTCCGCCAGATCCGCAGCCTTGAACCGGGCATCTCTGAGGTTGCAGCTGGAGAAGCGGGCGCCAGATAGCCGCGCCCCCTCGAAGACCGCCGCCGAGAGCTCACAGGCGCTGAAGTGCGCGCGTCGCAGGTCCTGGCCGGCGAGGTCGATGCCGTTCGCGCTCACTCCGCGGATCTCCGCTCCCAGCAGATCACCGCGAGCTGCCGCTGCGAGGAGCGCCGCTTGGCTCTCGATCACGAGCGGGTCCAGGGCGGGCCTGCGCTCTTCACTCACGCCTCACCGCCATAGATCTTGCGCCAGTGACGGGTCGCGCTTTCGTACTGTTGCTTCCACTGCGCGTACTCCTCGGGGTTCGCTGCAAGTCGGTCACGATACTCGCTCATCAGCGAGTGTCTCTGTGTTTCCGTGAGGTTGTACTTCTGGAGCACCTGGTTCTTGGCTTCCTTGGGGGCGACGGCGATCTCCGCGCACAGCATCGCGAACTCGAACGGCGTGAGCTGGGGGGCCGCGCTGTGGACGGGGGGCGCTGCCGGCGCAGGCGCTGGCGCGGCTGGAGCTGGCGCGGCTGGAGCTGGAGCGTTGAAGCCCGGAGCCACGTCGCTCACCAGCGCCGTTCTCCGCATGGCGACGCCAGCGCCCGCGGCTGCGTCGAGCTGGCGCTGTAGCTCTTCGCTGCCTGTGCCGATGGGCAGAGTGCGCTCCGTGCGTTGAGCTGCCGGTTGCGGCGT
>JAGQIY010000743.1 GCA_020430865.1 Myxococcales bacterium | reverse complement strand
AGCTGCTCGACTCGCTGATCAAGGGCCTCTTCGAAGGGGCCGACACCCGCGCCGCCTTCCGAGCCGCGGGGGCCATCTACGTCCGCTTCGCCGTCGAGCAGCCGGGGTACTTCCGCGTGATGTACGGGCCCACCCGCCTGACGGCCGGCTACACCGCCGACCTCGACACCCTGGGCCCCAGGGAGATGGCTCGCTATGAGGCCATCATCGCGCCGCTCTGCGAGGGGCGGAGCGCCCGTGGCGCCGTCATCGCGGGGTGGGCGCTGGTCCACGGGGTCGCCACGCTGGTCGCCGATGGCCGCCTGGGGCCCGGGATGTTCGGCCTGGCGGACGACGACTACGAGGGGCTGGTGCGGACCATCACCAGCAGCTACCTGCCCTAGAGCACTGAACACGTAACGGCCATCAGGCTGCCTCCCGCCGGGCAATCGCCTGCAGATTCACCACGGCAGCGTTCCGGCGGGCGTCCAGCGTGTTCTTCCTCGTGCCACGGTACCGGGCCCGAGGCCCCTGCACTCTGCTGAGGCGTGCGAGGCCGTGTTCAACAGCGACTCTCTGGCGCAGCGCGGCGCGGCCCGCCGTTGTCGCCAGGTCGCGGCGAAGCTCCTGCAGCATTTCTTCGTGCTGGTGGATCGATATCGTCCGCCCCTTGGCCGCCTCGGTGCAGTCCACCCGTCTCGGGCAGACCTCGCAGCTGCTCGCCGGGAACTGGGCGTGCTTCCCGTTCCGGGTGATGGGGGCGACCACGCCAGCGGGGCAAATGACCTTTTGTTCCGGCAGGTTGATGCTGAACGCGTCCTTGCTGAAGCGGCCTCGGTTCTGGCTTCTCCACGGCTTGCACCGCACCCTCACCCCCTCGTCTCGAAGCCGGGGGACCTGCTGGCTCGCCAGATACCCCCGGTCGATGAGCAGCTCGTCGACGGGTACATGGCGTTGCGCATCCTCCAGCAGGTCGCTGGTCGCCAGGTGTTCGGGCTGGTTGGCCGGCAAGACCACTGCCCCAATGATCAGGTCCTCGCCCGCCAGCGCTGCGATGTGCCGCTTGTAGCCATTGAACAGCCGGGACCTGGACTTGCGCCCATGTCGCATCTCGCGATCGCCCAGCGACGGCATGCGGTCAGGGTGTACGCCCCGCTTGATGCTGGAGGTGCTGCCGTCTGGGTCAGGCTCGATGTCCTGCTCGACCACACGCTCCAGATCTTCGAGTGCCGTGCCGAGCGGGGGAGTCGACGCCTTTTCCGCGGCGTGTTCCCTGGCCCACGCCTGGAGCCTCTCCGCGGCGGCGAGCAGGCGGTTGAGGGCGGTGTGTCGCTGGGCGGGGTCGTCCCAATCAATGTTCAGCCCCACCTTGATGCTGGTGGCGCTGAGGAAGTCGAGTTCGAGCAGCGCCACCAGTTCATCCGCATCGCGCTCAAGCACGTGGGCAAGCGTCTCCACCACCTTGCGGAGCGCTCGGCCAATGAGGTTCCAGGTATCCTCGACCCGCCCCGCTCCCAGCAGCGGCGCCGAGTCCAGCGCGACCTTGGCGCTCTGCCAACCGAACTTGCCAGTCTCCCTGGCCAGCCGGACGGTCCGATCGAGGAGCTTGCGATCGAGGTCGTGAGCCACCATGCGCTCGCGAAAGCGGACCAGAACGCCCTGGGAAAACGGCGCTTCCTCCTGCCCGAGGGTTCCCAGAACGAGCTGCCAGCGCTTGTCCATCTTCGCGGTGACGACCGCTTCGGCATCGCCGACCTGATCGTACGCCTGCAGGAGGGTGACCATCGCGAGCATCGCGGGGGGCAGCGGCTCACGACCACGGGGCTTGCCATACGCCACTTCGAGCTCGGCCATGAACTCGACATCGAAGAGCTGGTGCCGGACCTCCCGGAGGAAGACGTAGAACTTGCCGACGCGGGTGAGGTGCCGCGCGATGCTGCGCTCTGACGCGGTCAACTCGACGGGGATGTTCCAGATCATGAGGCCCTCCAGACGGCTGCTGGCCTCATAAGATCAAGACGGGGCCGCGCTGTCGATCCCCCTGATTGGCTAATCTGATCGGCGCTCTAGCGCGTCGATGCGCTAGAACGTCACGAGGCGGCGGAACACGGGCGCCGCGCCGTCGGGCGGCGTGCCGAGCGGCCCGGGGATGCCGTCCTGATCGGTGTCGCGATCCGGGCTGAACTCCCCCGTCAGCCACGACTCGGCGATGAGCAGGCCCCCAAGGACGGCCCGGTCGAAGAGGGCCGCGCGGCGCTCGCGCGCGCACGCGAGGCCGATGCGCTGTCCCGCGCCGAGGGCGTCCAGGGCCCGGGCGGCGAGCCCCGGCGTCCAGGCGTAGGCCGGGACGCCCAGCGTCGTCTGCCACGTCCCGATGCCGGCGTCCCACCACCCCGTCTGCAGGCGATCCCAGAGGGCCACGGCGTCGCGGCGGGCCCCCTCGT
>JAGQIY010000742.1 GCA_020430865.1 Myxococcales bacterium | reverse complement strand
TGATGCGCTCCTCGAGTGCTGCGAGCGCCTCAAGGACGGTGGTGCTGTTCATGCCGGGGACGGCTGACGCGTGGCGCTCGATGCGCTGGCGGAGCGTCGGCGTGATGTGACCAGCCTCCGGCGCGTACGGAGCAGCGCCCCGGTCGAGCTTCCAGAGGACCGCGTGGACACGGTTCAGAAGCGCCTTGGCCTTGGCCTCTGGGTCGGTGATGGCGTCGATGGCGGCAAGTGGCTGGGTGCTCGCGAGCACGTGCTCCGGGTTTGCGAGCGCTTGTGCGCGGATGTCAGGTGAGACCTTCTCGAGAGCGTCGTTGATCGCCAGGCGGAACCACCTCTGGGCCTTCTCGAGATCGGTGCGCGTGATGGGTGCCCCATCCTTGAGCTGGCCCTGGCGAAACTCGAGGCCGTGAGCCACGCCGCACGAGAAACCAACCCTGCCACCCTCAACCGAGGGGAACAGACCCCGCTTGCTCGCCTCTGTGATGCGATACCCCGCGTCCTTCATGGAAGCGAGGCTCTTGTCACACCCAAGGACCGCAGCCAAGAGGCGCTGTAGCTCAAGGACCTGCTGTTCGGGGGAAAGTGGTTCGGCGATCTCGGGGAGTGTGTAGGTCATGGTTCGATTCGGTCCGGTGGGAGAGTGTCTTTGAGTTTCTCGGCGATCGATCTGCGCTTGGGAGTCTCCTTCGACTCCGGAGGAACGAAGGGAAGCTTCTGCTGTTCGGGCGCCGGTGGCTCCTCTTGGTGCTCGTCGTCGAGCTGAGTCGCTTCCGGCACCGCTCCCGTGGGGATGAATGCACCTGGATGGTCGTACTCGCCCGGCCACGGTGTCCGGTCGCGCTCTTCGAACTCCACCTTGGTGATGTGGAAGTAGGCGTCGACATGGTCTGGGAGGCCGCGGTACTGGCCCTGGCCGCGGTTCTGCTTCTCCCAAACCTGGCAGCGCCCATCTTCTGCACTCATGGCAGCGATGTCGTTGGCGCGGTAGCGCGGTCCGATCTGCTGATTCAGCGTCTCCGTCTGCCCATGCGTGTAGCTCGGGCCATTGGGTCCGGACGATTCGGAGCTACTGACAGAGGTCGAGTGGAGCGTGAAGAGTGCTTCACCGGAGGAATCGATCAGGTCGCGCCTCGTCTGCACATCGTTGGCCGTGAAGTCGATGCGTAGAGCCACGTTGTCGGAAATTGAGCGACGCACGAAGCGGTCGGCTGAATCGAGTTGCGAGTCCGATTGGTTCGCGGCGACGATGGCGATGCGCTTGTTCCTGGCTTGGTCGAAGAACTTCCTCAGGTCCGACGTGACGAGCTCCTGAAACTCGTCGATGAGGACGTAGGTTCGTCGACGCTCGGCGGGGTGCGTAACCTGCGCAGCGGTGAGCAGCGAGAACAGCGCAAGGCGCCCGACCTCGCGGTCAACCGTGCTCGAGAGAGTCGATGGAAGATGGAAGTAGAGGACCTGCGGAAAGCGCACGACATCCGCCATGTCGATGGCGTGGCAGTTCAGGGAATCGAGCTTCTTCGAGGCCAGGCCTTCGAACGTGACGCCCGGCCTCACGTTGAACGCATCGAGGCTCGAGAGCCTGCGGACCTTGCTCTCAAGGTCCATGGCGTGCTCCTGCTGCTTCGGTGTGCGGAAGATCCGCTCACTTGGACGCTTCGACCGTCGTCCACTTCGAACGGCCTCCGAATCCATCCTCTGTCGGAACTCGACATCGAGGTCTCGGAAGCTCCGGATAGGTGTCTTGGCCTCGGTGAGGAGCGTGAAGAGAAGGCTCAGGTGCTGCTCGCTGAAGTGAGACTTGCCGTAGCCGGGTCCGTAGTCGAGTCCGAGTGCACTTGTGTAGATCGTGGCGAGCGAGAGGCCGGGGAACGACCGCAGGTGTGACTGGTTGAGCGGGTTGAACGCGAACGTCGACTTGTTGGGCTCCGTCGTGAACCAGCGGAAACTCAGGTTCGCGCGCTCGGCGGAGAGGCGAGCCTGTTCGAAGAGGGCTTGGTCACCCTTCAGATCAAAGACCAGAACGCTTGATTCGCCGTCCGTGAGCTGATGGATGAACGGGGTGAGGACCCGTCCTGTCTTGCCAGCGCCGGTCGAGCCCGCGATGTGAACGTGGTGGTGGATCGTTTCACGGTGCACCCAGCGCTGCTCGCCAGTCTCGACGCGGCGTCCGAGAAGAACGTGGTCGCGCTTCAGGTCGGCTGCGTCACGTGCGGCGGCCGCCTGGATCTGGTCCCACTCCGTCTCGCCGGTCTTGCCGATGGTCTCTCGAACGAGTTCCCAGCGCCGCGTGTGGTGTAGGACTGCACGGCCGACGAGCGCCACGAGCGCGGTCTCGAAGAGTAGGCCGGGGAGAAGAATGGACGCGAAGACGCCGAGCAGCACCGCCAGGAGGCCGACGTGCCAGTTCGCAGCGTCGTAGTAGACGGAGAGGAGGGAGAGCTTCCCCCACCCTTCCTGGCTGGTTCGGTGAGAGATGGTCCACGTCTCGATCGCCGCGTCCCGAACACCCTTGCGGGCGTCCTCCAAGACCTTGTTCGAGAGTTCGAGATCCGGATTGATGCCTCGTGCGCGCAGCCCCTCGTAAACGGTCGGGACGAGTTCCTTGTCGACCTGCTTCGCTGTCTTCTCCCCCATCGTTGCGGCGTACGCCAGCTGCGTTCGGTCGAGGTAGGAGTCGCCGACAACGAAGGGCACCAGCGGGAAGTAGGAGACCGTGAGCAGGACCGCCGCGGCGAAGAAGCGGAAGGGAAAGACAGTGCGGTCGCAGCGCTCGAGTGATCTGGCGACTGGACTCTCCCAGGCACCGAGACGCTTCTCTTCGTCCCAGTTGTAGTTGACCCAGGAATCTCGCGCGTGACGGAGTGATGTCCGGACGTAGCGCCAGGTGAGCTGATGAGTCCGTCGGTACTGGTCGAGATTCAGCCAGGCGTAGACGGCGAGTGACAGGAAGATGGCGAGGACGGCAAGCACGCCACCTCGAACGAAGCTCGAGGAGAGCGCGATCAACGCGGCTCCCACCACGAGAAGGAGCGGAAGAAGGTAGAAGCCTCGGTTGTAGTTCTTCCGCTCGGCAACCTCGCTACTCGGAACTGCACCTGGTGTCGCTGCGGGACGGCGTAGCGCGCGCCAAGTGCCTCGCAGCGGCCCGCGCAGGTTCGGCTGCCTCCAGAGGTCGAGAATCTCGTCCTCAGACCGGTCTGTCGCACGGGCTTTCGCTCGCAGCCAGCCGATGGTGTGCGTGAGGGCTTCGGTGCAGAGGCGTGCCGTGAAGAGGAACGCGAGCGCGAGCAGGCCGATGGACGAAAGCGGCGTCGGTGCCAAGACGAGGGCAACCGCTGGGAGCAGCCACCACGGGATCGTGCTCTGCAGGGAGCTTCTCATCCATCGCCAGAGGCGGATGCCCCACTGGATGAGCCACGGTGAAACGGTGAGGACAAGGATGACGAGCGTGGTCCTCAAGCTGCCGCCGAGCTCTCCGAAGAAAGCTCCCCACCGAACCGAGGCAAGCATCGGAACAGCAACGCGGACGGCAACGAGCATCACCAGGATCGGCCAAGTGAAGTGCCACCAGCGCCACTGCCATCCGCGCCAGCGAAGTGGAAGCGGCTCGTCCAGACCAGTCGCGAGGTACTGAGCCGGGATGCGGCTTCGGTCGAGAGCGTCGCGGGTCGTCTCGACGTTTGGAACGACACCGGTTTCGTACGGGAGGCCGGAGAAGCTACTCATCCTCGTCGTCCTTCCCGTTCGCGTCCGTGCGGCCTTGAAGGTCGCGGAGATCGTCCACCAGCTCGAAGCGCGTGGTGATCTCGGGCCAGTCTTCAAGCAAGGGACGCAGCTCCTCGGCACGCGCCGGTTCTGCGACGACGATGCCGAGCACGAACAGACCCTCGTCGAAGACCTGCTTCCAGTGACGGCTCAGCGCGCGCTTCTCAAGCACGTTGTGAACGAGTCGCCTGTAATCGCGCCTCGCGTTCGCACAGCGGTGAACGTGGATCCAACCGATCCGGCGCTGGTTGTCTGTCAGGTCGAGGTAGTAGTTCCCCGTTTGGGCGCCCTTGAAAGACAGTTCCTCGAACGCGGTCACGAACTCCCGCGGGCGGTACTTCGAGCGGTGTAGCGGGTCGCGCGCGCAATACTCGAGAATGGCGAAGCGGTCGACGATCGCAGATGCGCCGAGAGGCCGGTAGGAGCCGGGGCGCTCACCGAGCCGCCTGAGGCCTTGTCGCGTGAGGCAGTAGTAGCGTCGGTGCTTTCCCCCTGCGACCAGGTCCCCGGACGTGATCAAGCCACGGTCACGGAGTCGCTTGAGATGGTTGCCGAGGTTCCCGGGGTCGTCGCGAAACACCATGCGCCTCAGTGCCGACCTGGTCGTCAGACGGAAGCGCAGGATGTGACGGAGGGTCGTCAGCTGCTCGTCGGAGAGTTTCGCTACCACAGCTCGTACGGAAGCTCCCGTGCTTCGCAGTCTTCGTGGAAGGACCAGACGTGGTCCGCGGAGTACTTCCCGGCGAACTCGATGACGAGCTCCGGTTGTCCTGCGCCATCGACGAGCATGGCGTCGGGTCTCTTCTCGCCAGATCGTGCCCTGGCGAAGCTCTCCTCACCGCGCCACCGCTCGGCGAGTTCGGGCTGTCGCTCGCGCAAGCGGACGAAGATCTCGGAGACGTGAAGGTCGTGGGTCTCGTGGCCGAGGGGCGAGAGCTGAGCGATGCCGCCTCCGACGATCCCCTTCGTCCGCTGGGTCGCGGCGATCACCGAGACTCTTCGACTGGGTGCGGTCCAGCGCGAAGTGAGGCCGTAGGAGATCGCGTCCGGGTTCGGCGGTGGCTGTCCGGGCTGCCAGGTGAAGACCGGCGCGGGCATCTCGAGGATCGGGTGCGCGAGGAAGGTGTGCTTCCTGACGTAGTCGCCGGACTCGAGTGTTCGAAGCCGACGCCGGGCGAGCCGAACCGGGTCCGCAGCATCAGGCCACCAGTGCCGTGCGACCTGCTCGATGGAAAGGACGCGGACACGTAGCGCGAGTGTTTCGAGCAGGTCCTGATCCCGAGCCGTGAGCATGGTGAGCGAGTCGACGCTCTCCACGTCGATCGCGCCATGGTAGCAACGCGTGTCGACAATGGAACATGCTTGGGAGTGTGCACGGGCGAGTCGGCACGCATGGCTAGAGCGCTCTACGAGCTAGGGTTAGGTCAGCGATGGCGGTACGTATGGGTCCCTCGGGTGGACCGGGCTACGTACCGGGTTGCGTACCGCCTCGATCCCCCACGGCGGTGCCCGCCAGGGCACCGAGGAGCGCGCC
>JAGQIY010000741.1 GCA_020430865.1 Myxococcales bacterium | reverse complement strand
CTGGCCGCAGCGAACCCCATCGCGCCGCCGCCCATCCCGCAGAACAGGTGGAATGCGGTGAACGTCTTGGTGGTCTGGCTCTTCGGCATACCGCCTCCTGTCAGGCTGACAGGGTGCCCGGGGGCGCGCAGATGATCAAGCGGAAACGTCAGTGCGCCTTTGCGGCTGCCCTCCGCATCGACCACGGGTGCAGGAGCTTCGCCTGCCCATCGACCATTGCGTACCCCTCTCCCTGGCTCACCACCGCCCGCAACTCGCCACCGATGCGAGCGATGTGCAGGACCGGGCCATTGGTCGTCCCGACCTGGGCGTCGCCGAGAGCGAACGCGCCGAGCGGCGCCCCAAGGCTCGCGGTCCGGTACACCCCGCGCCCGCCTCCGATGGAGACCTTGTGCTCCGTCCCGTCCTTGTTGATCGAATAGCGCCCGCCGTCAGGCATGCGCAGCTTGATGATCTCGTCCATCGCCCCCTCCTGTACACGCGCTGTCCAACTGCACGCAGCTTGACAGTACTGGAGGCGACCCGATTCAGATCAAGTCCCGGAGGCGAACTCGAAGAAGACGTGAGCTCGCTGCGGGAGGTCGAGCGGTCGGAGCGAGGACGGGCCACCATCGCCCCAGACCTCCACCAGCCGCTTCTGCTCCACCGTCACCCTGGTAGCGAACGAGACCACCCGGCGGCTCCAGCCGAGTGGGGCGACCGCGCCGAGGAGGAACGCGAGCCGGTGCGCTGGCTCCACGACAGCGGGCGAGACTGGAACTGCGTATTGCAGACGACCCGACATCACCGCCACCCAAGCGTTACGATGCTCGCGTGAGCGCCACCACTTGACCCCCGAGCGAACCCGATTCCCGATGGTGGCCGCGACCGCGTACTGCTCGACGAAGTCCTCGCCGCGGGCCTCGGCTGCCACGACCCGCGCGCCCAGGCTCGCCGCCTCTGGCGTCAGCTCTGCGATGTCGGGCCTCAACGCCAGCACCAGCGCGATTAGGTGGGTCACAGCGGCACAGCGAGGCTGAATGGGTGGACTGACAGAGCACTGGCGATCCGCTCCAGGGTCGCGAGGCTGACCCATTCGCCTTGCTCGAGGTTCGATACCGTCGTCTCCACCACGCCCGCCCGGCGGGCCACCGTGCTGGCGGATGACCCCCTCGCACGCCGAGTCGCTCCCGCTCGCGTTGCGATGGTCTGCGCCTCGACACTGGGTGGCCGGGCTACGCCACTGAGCTCCATCCTGCCGAGCACCCAAGCGAGGTCGACCGACAAGCGCACCGCAGCGACCGCGACGCGCTGCAGCGAAGTCCCCCCAGCCACCGGTATGGCGTCCAGCCCCGTCTGCAGCAGACTCGCGCGCTGAAGACGCGCGTTGACGATCTCGACAAGGCCCGACCCGTGCGCTGGGGGGTCGAGCCCGCCAACGACCGGTTCCACATCGAGCATGGCGGTTGCCTCGATCCGCATGGCCCAGATCCCGTTCTCATCAGGCGCCATCGACACCAGCGCGTCACCGATGCGCACGCTCCTTGGAGAGAGCGCAGCGAATAGGGACTGACCCGGGGCGAGCTTCATGCAGCGAGGATGTCTTCGTGGCGAACCAGGACGGAGGCATCCCACCCCGCGGCCCTGAGCGCTTCGGCACAGACATCGAGGTGTGGTCCGGCGCTCGGGTAGATGATGAGCGCCCCGGGCTTGACGCAGCCCATGTCGCGCCAGGTGATGCCTTGGACTTCGAAGTCCTCGGGATCGGGCGTCACCCCAGTCCAGTTGATCCACTCGGGGGCATCCGCGCTGATGACCGTGCCGGTCGGGATCGCCCAGCTCAGGACGTTGGGGGCGAGGTCGAGCGACGTCACCCGAAGCGACATCGCGATCTCACCGAGAGGCTGGTGCTCTGCACGGGTCGGGATCAGGTGTGGGAGATAGCCGGCGCTGCGCTGGGCACGCCACGGCTCGTCGAGGGGCGCGAATGCCAGATAGGCAGGTCCACGGATATCGGAGTAGGCCCACGCGCTCCAGGTCGCCACGATGATCTCAGGCTTCATCCCCTCACCTCCTCCATGATCTCGTCGGCCAGTTCGGTCGGGCTAGCTCCTTTGCACGACGGGCACGGCACTTTGCCGACCCCCTCGCAGATATGGCAGTGCGGCTTGAGATGCAGCGCCCAACGAGCGCACTTGCCGCACGAGAACCGGCCCCACCCGTGGCATCGAGCGCACGACGGAAACCGCCGGGGTTCGCGGCTCATCGGTCGCCAGCCGATGGCTGGGGGGTCGCGACGACGTCTCGGCCTCCCGGGCGCCAGCCAATCCCCACCGTGTGGTGGATGTAACCAGCCTCGCGCAGCAGTTGACATGCCCGGCCGTGCAGCCCGAATGGGACTCCGCGCACCAAGCGATTCACCCGGGTGTCGCCGGCGTAGATGGCACGGTAGACGGCGACGAGGTGGTCAACGGTGAGGCGACACCCGTGCACGCGCCAGTCCTTGCCGCCCCACTTCTGACGCATGAGCCGTTCGGCCGTGTCTGGGCTGAGGACGGCGAGTTGCGAAATTTCGCAACTCGCCGCTGGCTGGAGGGGCTCCATCGTCTGGGCGCACATCGGGCAGCGCGCCGGCTCCGTCAAGGACGCGAGCCAACCGCGGGAGCGCAGAGCGTGGATCGCGTCGCCGATGGTCTCGTCGAGCGAACCGAACGCCCAGGTGTCGATGGTTTCGCAGCCGGGGGTATCACATCGGATGACATGGTGGAGCATCAGCCTCTACACCTCCGCACCCACTCCAAGGCCGCCAAGCAGATGACCGTCCACTCCGCTCTGGCTGGGTTCACTCGGGTGAGCAGTCCAGAGTTCACGTCTTGCAAGACATCGGCAACGCCCACTGACCCGCTGTACAGCCCAGCCAGCGTACAGGCGGCACGCAACGCCGCATCACCGGCATCGGTGGGGTGCCCGAGAAGCCCCAGGGCGGCGTTGAGCAGCGGCCGGGCTGGGGTGGATAGCCGGCGCCCCGACTCCCTCAGCAAGTCGACCAGCCAGCCCACATCGGGCCCGCCCCCTGTCGCTCGCTGGACATCCACCGCCCCGACGGCCAGGGCGAAGAGCGCGAGCGCGTCGATGGCCAGGGTCTCACACCCACCAGTCCAGTATTCGCGGCGCGCCAGACGGCCAAGGCCGGTTTGAAACAGCGGCACGGCATCAGGCCGGCTGTGGCAGAGCAGCGCGAGCTGCGCCACCTCTTGATAGCCCTGCGCCGGCCCGCGTCGGCTCGCCAGCTCCGCGAAGTCCGCGTCTCCGATGGCTGGTCCCACCCCCAGCCGGGCAGCCAGGCCGTTCACCAACCCGTCGCGGGGGTGATACTGCTCACGCGCGAGTCGCAAGAGCCTCGTGGTGAGGCCATCGAGCGCGGCGGTGATGGCGTCTGGCTTCACTCCTTCCCCTCCCCCAGCTTCGCACGCTGCGCAGCCCGGCGCTCGATCTGCATGCGCGTCGCCTGCTCGGCGAGGTGCTCGAGATCGGCCTGCGGGATGCCCGCGCGAACCGCCACGACGCCGTCGTTGTCGATCTCGACTTCGATCGCCGCGTTGGCCGCAGCGTCCCGGCGGTCCAGATACCGCAGGACGTCGAGGCCGAACTGGGGGTCCTCCTTGGCTGCCATCGTGACCTTGGTCAAGATGTCCTTCCGCAGCCGCACGTCACCGCCCGACAACTCGCGGACGACGCCGAGGTAGAGTTGCTCCATCTCCGGTAGCGCCTCGACGTCGAGCTGCACGACCCACTCTTCCACATCGGCCGTTGGGTCGAGCTTGAGCGCGTCCTCGGCCTGCTGAGCGATGCCGTCGAGGTGCGCCGCGATCTCCTCGCCGCGCTTCTTCCATCGCGATAGTGTTCCAGGGCTGACGCCGATCAGCGCGGCGATCTCCGATTGGCGCAGGCCAAGCTCGGCGCCGCGTGCGATCTCGTCGACGATGTGCTGAGTGAGCAGACTCATCCGGCCCTCCTGACCAACTCGGGGCGGGCGCCGCGGTTGTCCAGCCGCGAGAGCGCGGCGCTGGCGTATCCGGCGTCCAGCTCGACCCCATGGTAGCGAAGTCCCAGGTCCCATGCTGCGACAGCCGCAGGGGCTGCGCCGGCGAATGGCTCGAAAACGCTCTCGACCTGTCTCTTGGGGTAGGTTTCGATGCACCAGCGCGCCAAGGCTACCGGCTTCTGCGTCGGGTGCACCCGCTTGTGAGATCGGGCCGGCTCGCTCGCGCGGCACATACCCTTCCACAGATGAGTGAATATGCGGGTGGGTCCGCCGCGGGTGGTCCACGCCAGCTCCGCGCAGGCGTTGTCGTTGACGACCTTGCCTCCACCGGTCTTGTCCCAAACAAGCCAGCTCGGCGAGATGAGTGGGACTTCGTAGAGGTTGGCGCCCCACCAGATGTGAAGCGCATCCGGGTGGGCATCGAGCATCGCGGTCAGCGCTTGTGCAGCCAGCTCGCCATCCTCGTCGCCGATGATGTCGGACTGGAGCGGTTCGCCAGCCTTGGCGCCTCTGCCGTCTCCGGGTCGGCGGCTGAATCGGTTGATGAACCGTCGCTGCCCGTATGGTGGGTCCGCGAAGACGAGGTCGGGCACGAAGTCCGGGTGGCTGTCTGCGACCGCGCAGACGTCGAGGGTCATGCGCGGCTCAGGCCGGATGAGCCAGCGGTCGCCTGGGAGGACATCCGTCACCGGGCGCCTGCAAACTTCGCCGCCTGGGTCGCGGCGTGCACGAGCTGCCAGCCCCCAGCCAGCACCCCGCCGGCCACCTTGAAACGGGCGGTCCTCTGGACCCGGTCGGTGGTTCCACGGCGCATGAACCCGGCATCACAGGCATCGGCCCCGTGCTTGAGCACGAGGCGCCCGATCTCGCTCGCGAGCTGTGCGCGACCATGCGGCCACAACTCGATGCGGATGGTGGACACCTGACCCGGAGAGGGGCGCTTCGTGTCGAGGCGGTAGCGCACAGACTCGATGCTGCGCGCCACGAGCGCCCACACGCTGTAGGCTTGCCTGGGATAGTTCCTCACCCGCCCCTGGGGGCCCGCCGACAGAGCCAGCGCCACCCTGCGCTGGTCATCGCTCGCTGCGCCGAGATGTCCGGCTGGCCAGCCTTTCAGCCTTGAGGAGTCGACCCCGACGGTGTAGTCACCACGCCTGGCGGTGCCCCGGCCGTCGTTGGTGATGACCAGCAGGTTCGTGACCTGCCCGTCCTGCTCGTACTTGACGACGATCATCTGCCCTTCCTCATGTGCCGCTGCCGAGCTGCGTGTCCTGCTCGGCGCGCCACGTCAGCCGTTGCGCTCTTCACAGTGCGGCCCGACCCCCGCGTCTTGCCCCCGCAAGCACAGCAGCGCCACACCGCGTGCTCAGTTGGCGTCCATGTGCCGCGACGCCGCCATGTGAGCCGCAGAGTCGCGCCACACTTCCAGCATGATGGGTCTGCAGGTGGGCGGGCGCTCCAGATGTCTGGCGACGGGTCGCCATCCCCCGGTTGCAGATGGACCGGCACCGGCAAGCTGCGTGAGCGCTGCGCAGCGAGATACCGCGCAGCCTCGCCGGCGACGATCGCGACATGTCGGGCGTGTGAACCAGGGCGCATGGCCATCACTCAGCGGCCCGCGTCATCGCTGACCAGGCCGCACCCGGGAGCCATGCTCCGGTCATGATCTTGAGGCTGGTCCTCCTCTGCGGTCGCCGCTTGAGCAGAGCCATCCGACCGGCTTCGGTCAGCTCGAACGTCGGCGACAGCATCCCGACCACGGCGAGCTGAGCCAGCACCTCGCGGGCCACATACCGCCAGCCCTCAACGTGCAGACGCAGCCCCGCGCAGAGCCGCACCTGCCTCAGCACTTCGCCCAGTTCGGCCTGGCTGAGCTGCTTCATGTACTGCGCCCCTCGGAAACTCACGGGGTGCAGCAACGGGGCGCTGTCTCCGATGGCATATGCCCCACCGCCCGTGTACCACGGCGATTCGGAGTGGCCCTCTGTCCAGCCGCCCAGCGGACCACGCTTGGGGTGCATCGCACCCACAATGCGGCCAACGGACAAGATACACCCGAACTCGCTGGTCTCCTGGAAGTCCGGGCGGATGCAGTCGCGAATGCTGTCGGCGTCGGCCGACACATCGGAGACCGCGCGGCTGGCCGTGGCGTAGAACGCGACATCGGAGCCAACCGCCGACTCCGAGATCACCCCCCGGTTCTCGACGTCCTTGGACCACGAGGCGACCGCTGTGGCCCAAGGCTGCCAGAGTCCCATCGACTTCATATGCTGCATGTCCTCTCTCATGACCGCGTCCTGGTCAAGTGCTGGCGCACTACTCGCCCCTCGGGCCTCTCTTCGCCGCGACAGCCTTCGCCTCAGCGACTGCCGGGATAGACTCGTCCGCGTACCGCAGCGCAAAGGCGGCCCGCGCGTCGCGCGTCGTCGCCTCCGGCACGCACCAGCACCCCCACCGGGGCGTGACTGCAGTACGACCGGCGTCCCACGTCAGCGCGTCGCGTGCGCTGACGTGGGACACGTTGAAGGCCGGTTCGGCCTGCGCTACGAGGACGGGCGCATCCGGCAAGGCGCCGAGTTCGAGGGTGATCAGTTCCGGCCGGCGGTGCCGCCCGGACAACCTTCCGGTCATGCGCCAGGCCCTGCCGTCCTCCGCGATCCCGACCAGCTCCACGATCGGCGCGGCGAGCGTCAGCGGGAGCACGACGGACCACCCCGGGGCGACCACGCGCACGAGACCCGAGTCACCCAGGCCGAGCGCCACCCGACGCAGGCAGGCCGGCGGCGGCGGCCCGTAGCGGCGCGCGGGGGCCACCGGCCGCCAGGCATAGCCCGCGAACCATAGCGGGCAGTCGAGCAGGCCCTCGCGCTTGGGGTCGAAGACGGCCCCCGCGAGCCGCCCGCGCCAGCCGCGCGGCACGGGCTGCGCGTTCGGCGGCGGGCCGTCGGTCTCGATGTCGATGGCCCACCCTGCGGCGAGCAGTTTGCGCCAAGTTCGCGCGCGCCCGCTCACGTTGTCGCACACGCTCATCGCTGATCTTCCTTCGCCGCCGCGGCTCCCCTATGGGCCTCGATGGCCTGCTGACACCACCAGCACACGGTGTTCCCCCGGACGATGCGCCCGGGGGTGATGCGGCACGCAGCGCAGCGGTCGAGCGGGGCGCGCTGACCGGGTACGCCAGCCTCGGGCTGGTCGAGACGGGCCGCGGTCATTCG
>JAGQIY010000070.1 GCA_020430865.1 Myxococcales bacterium | reverse complement strand
TGCGCGCGCCCTTCATCGCTTCCTTCGTTCTCATCGCGGCCTCCAGCCTGAGCGGGTGCTTGGCGCCCACGGCGCGCGTCGAGGAGGCGCGCTCCGCACTGCGTGTCGAACAACGCGCCCACCGTGAGACCGCAGGGAAAGTCTACGAGTTGACGAAGCGCCTCGATAAGGCGGAACGGGAGCTGGCCGAACGAGGCAAGAAGGTGGAGAAGGAGGGCGACGCGGTCGCCCAGGCCACCTTCGACTACGACGTGGCGCTCAAGCAGCGTGACGAGGCCGAGGCCATGGTGGAGCAGCTCCGAGGCGAGCTCGCCCGCGTCGGCAATCACCTCAAGGCGTACGCAGGCGAGCGTGAGCGGCTGGCTCAAGAGCTCGAGCAGAAGCAGCTGGAGGCTCACAAGCTGGCTCAGGTCGAGCAGGCCAGCCAGGCGCAGGTGCTCTTGATGCGAGATCTGACCTTGGAGTTTCACCAAGAGATCACCAAGGGCAACGTCAAGCTGACCTCCGAGCGTGGCGTCGCATTGCTGCAGTTCCCCGCCTCCGAGACGTACGCCGAAGACGGATCGCTGTCGGCGACCGGACGTCAGCGACTCACGCGTATCGCGAAGCGCACCCGTGGAGCCGACGGCGTGAGCTTCAAGCTCGAGATCGCCGAGCGGGGTAGCGACGCCGCGGCGGACTCCACCCTGCTGCGTCTGAGTCAGGTGGCCGAGGCTCTGGCCGGAGTAGGCGTCGACTCGGAGAGCATCACGGTGAGCGTCGACGGCGAGGACGAGGCTGGGAAGAAGCCTGCTGCGAAGACGCAGCGTCTGCTCGTCGTCGGTATCTCGCCCGTGGCCAAGGCAGGCCAGGTCGAATGACCGCGACTAGCGCCTGGGGCCGAAGCTCACGTTGAACTCCACGGCGTCTTCTGGACTTCGCCCGCGCGGTGCCGCGACGACCTCGACGCCCGGTTCCGTGCGGAGTACGTCCACGACCGCCCTCAGCAGGGCGGGCCGCACCAGCTCCTGAAAGCGCCTGTGCCAGGCGAAGCCGTCTTGTTCGCCCTCGTAGTCTTCGGGGAACTCGGCGGCGAGGTGCAAGTGGATGGCGAAGTCACGCTCTTCCCGATGCTGCATGGCTTGCGTTCTAGCGCAGGCGGGCCACGCTGCAAAACCGCCGGACGCGCGAGCAGGCCAGCGTCGGGTCAGCGCGCGAGCCCCACGGGGCAACTCACCCCGGTCCCTCCCAGACCACAGTAGCCGTTCGGGTTCTTTGCCAGGTACTGCTGGTGATACGTCTCCGCATAGTAGAACTCTGGTGCGTCGAGGATCTCCGTGGTGATCTCACCGTAGCCGGCGGCTCTTAATTCTGCCTGGAAATCTTGCTTGCTGCTTTCGGCCTGCGCTCTCTGCTCGGGGCCGTAGCAGTAGATCCCCGAGCGATACTGCGTGCCGACGTCGTTGCCCTGGCGCATGCCCTGGGTGGGGTCGTGCGCCTCCCAGAACACCTTCAGCAGCTCCGCGTAGGAAACCACCTCGGGGTCGAAGACGACCCGCACCACCTCGTTGTGGCCAGTGAGTCCGCTACACACCTCCTCGTAAGTGGGGTTGGGGGTGAGGCCCGCTGCGTACCCCACCTGAGTCGAGAAGACGCCTGACGTCTGCCAGAACTTGCGCTCGGCGCCCCAGAAGCACCCTAGCCCGAACAGCGCGAGCTGCTTGCCCTCGAAGGGCGGATACATCGGGTTGCCGTTCACGAAGTGCTCGTTCGGTACGACGATCGGCTCGCCGCGTCCCTTCAGAGCTTCGTCGGCGGTGGGCATGCGCACTGATTTGCGGCTAAACAGCATGCTGGGAGCATAGGACGCCTCTGGCGCTCTGCCCAGTGTCGGGACAGATCACCGGTGGACTCACCACGCCGCGAAGTCGCCAGCTGGTCCGATGAGCCGCGCGGAAACGGGTTGAGCTCCCGGGAGCACCTGAAGCCCGGCTCCCGGGAGCTGCTGCTAGCGTTCGGCTTCCGTTGCATCCGCGCAGCTCGCAGCAGCGGGGGCTGGGTGCACTTCGGCTGGCAGACGAGCGATGCGTGTGCACACGTCGCGCGTGAGCGATCGACGCTGAGGCTCTGGCAGGCGCTGGGCGACCGCGAGGCTCTTCTCGTAGCTGCCAAGGGCGGGTAGCGGTTGCCCGGCGCGCTCCTGGCTCGCACCGAGCGCCGCCCAGCCCGAGGCGACCCGGGGGTGCACCTGCCCGAGGATCCGGAGGTCGATCTGTAGCGCGCGGTCGAACAGGGCGACGCCGGTCCTGGTGTTGCCGAGCGCGGACTCAGCCTCGGCGTTGCAGCGCACCGCGTCGCTCATCGCCAGGTGCTGTGCGCCGAACGCGACTGCGGTGCTCGAGGTGCCGCGAGTCAACCAGCGCTGGCTGGCGCCAGCGTCACCCAGGTGGGCTTCGAGCTGTCCCAGAGCGAGCTCGATGCGCGCGGTGAGCGCATGCGTGGGGCCGAGCCCGCGGGTCAACGTGAGACGCGCGCGGTCCAGGGCGATCGCCGCTCGCTCCACGTCGAGCTCGCTGGAGACGGCGCCGAGGCTCGCGCGCGCGAGCGCCGTCTCCACGTGCTCCGAGCCGAGCGCGCGTTCGCTGTGTTCGAGCGCCAGCGCTGCATCGCGCTGCGCCTCGGGCAGACGGAGCAACCGGTGGTTCGCGTCGCTGCGAGCAGTGCGCAGGGCTGCCGCTTCGAGCTCGTCACCGCGTGCGTTGGCTTCGGCGAGGCCAGCGTCGAGGAGCACGATCGCCTCAGCCGGACGGTTCTCGCTGCGAAGGAGCCGCCGACCCTCGAGTAGCAGCAGGCGCGTGCGAAACGGGGAAGGGGAGGTGTGCCTCGCAAGCGTCGCTTCGAGGCTTCGCCCGAGGCGTGTATCGTCTCCGAGCGCTTCGAGCGCGAGGAAGTGCCCCAGGGTATCCAGCGCCTCTGGTTCCGCGAGGTTGCTTTCGAGATAGGCCGCCGCGAACGCTGGCTGCGGGCAGGCCCGCGTCGACTGCTCCGCTTCGATCAGTTGCCAGTCGAGGTTGGACACGCGCTCCGCCTGGCAGCCAGGCTCGCGGCACGCTCGGTTCAGGCCGTCGAGCAACGCCCCGTACTCGACGCGCTCGACTTCCAGGCAGGCACGGCTGGCGGCGACGTGAGCCGCATCGAGCCGACCGGCGTGCGCCGCCGCATCGACTTCTGCGGCGCTCCGCACCCAGGCGTCCGTCCAGGTCGAGACGCGTTCGTCGAGTCGCGAGACGTCGTCGTCGGTGAACGCCCTGGAGGCGCCGCGCACCGCCTTGCTCAAGCGGGCTCGCCGCGTGGGGCTCCACAGCGTGTTCATCTTCGCGCGGTGCGCTTCAGCTAGCGGTGGATCCTTGGCGCCCGTGCGTTGCGCCTCACCCCCACATGCGCCGAGGCTGGCGGCGATGACGAGCGCGGCGGATCCGTCGAGAAGTTTCCGTGCGAGAATCACACGAAGCGCTCGAAGCCCGCGACGCTCCGCCCGCCGTCCACCATCACCTCGTGCCCGGTGATGAACGGGCTGTCGAGCAGGAACAGCACGCTGCGGGCGATGTCGTCGGCCGAACCCACCGTGTTCAGGGGGATGCGGCTCGTCAGCAGTGCCAGGTCCGCTTCGCGCATGTTCGGGGGAGGAAGCACCGTGCCCGGCGCGACCGCGTTGACTCGGACGTCGGGTGCCAGCTCGAGGCTCAGGGTGCGCATCAGGTGACGGACTGCCGCCTTGGACACCGTGTAGGGCAGGTGGTTGCGAAAGGGCACCGTAGCGCTGGAGCAGGTGATGAAGGTGATCGAGCCTCGGCTCTGCCTGAGCGCTTCACGGCAGCCGTGGGCCAGCAGGAACGGCGCGCGCAGGTTCAGATGCATCGCGCGGTCCCAGTACCCGTCGTCGACGTCGTCGAGGGCGACGCGCTCGAAGTTGGCAGCGCTGGGCACCAGCAGGTCGAGTCCGCCAAGGGCCTCGACAGCCTGCCGTGCTAGCTGCTTGGCGGATGCGCGCTCACTGAGGTCCGCCTGCAGCGCAACGCCGTCGCCGCCCGCTTCACGGATCCGCTCGATGGTCTGTTCGGCACCTTCTCGGCTGGAGTGATAGTGCACCGCGACCTTGGCGCCGCGCCCACCCAGGGCGAGCGCGATTGCCTGCCCGACGCGCGTCCCGGCGCCAGTGACCAACGCTCTGATCTGGCTCAATGCATTGCCTCGAGGAAATGCCTAGAGGCTGAAGCTGACCTTGGCGGGCCAGGAGCCTGGGCTCTTGAACTTGCCGTCCTTCAGCACACCGACGATGCAGTCAGCGGCGGTGTCGTCCGAGGCATTCGACTGCGCGACTCCGGCGCCCAGGACCTGACCCGAGGTACCGACGTACATCGTCACCTCGAAATCGCCGGCGCCCCCGGACTTGCACTCGGAGATCTTGTCGCTCAGGGAGTCGAGGGTCTCGCGCACCTCGCCGGAGTCCCAGATCACCGGCGGCCGCACGTCGTTGACCATGTCGAACTCGAAGCCCTTGTGCGCCAGGCCGTGGATGCCGCCCTGGGGCGATGGCCAGGTGCGCTTGCCGAGCGCGGTGAGCAGGCACTTCTCGGTGTCGCGATCGCCGAGGGTCGTGCGCTCGAGGTAGGCTTCGGACAGTGAGCCTCCCTGGTTGATCTTCAGGCTGAACTGCACCGCGCCGCCGATGAACTCGACGCGGCTCGCGCCCGACTTCATGCACGCCTCGAGGTCCGGCAACGCCGCCTCGAAGGTCTTCGTGACCTCGCCCTCGTCGAGGGCGCCGATCTCTGCGGAGACGTCCAGCGGCGAGCCCGAGCTCCGCTTGCCGGAGTCGTCGTCGAGGTCCTGAACAGGCGCCTTCGGCGGTGGGTCCCCGCCACCGCACGCAGCCTGGCTCAGCAGGCCCAGGGCGAGCATGCAGCCGGCCACACGAGAGGCGGAAGCGGTGAAGGTGCGATTGAAGTCGGACATGGGCCCCCTGTTCTGTCTGGCTCAGGCCTTGAGCACGGAGTTGGCGATGACGAGACGCTGGATCTCGCTCGTGCCCTCGTAGATCTCGGTGATGCGCGCGTCGCGGTAGTGGCGCTCGATCCCGTACTCGGTGGTGTAGCCATATCCACCGTGGATTTGGATCGCGGAGTGGGTGATGCGCGTCGAGGCTTCGGACGCGTAGAGCTTCGCCGCGGCGCTCTCGAGGCTGTGGCGCACCCCCTGATCCTTCATCGCGGCTGCGCGCAGCGTGAGGAGTCGCGCGGCGTCGAGCTCCGTCGCCATGTCCGAGAGCTTGAACTGGATGGCCTGGAACTTGGCGATGGGCTGGCCGAAGGCTTTGCGCTCCTTGGCATAGACGACGCTCTTGTCGAGGGCCGCCTTGGCGATGCCCAGCGCCTGAGCGGCGATACCGATGCGCCCGCCGTCCAGGGTCGCCATCGCGACCTTGAAACCCGACCCCACTTCCCCAAGGATCGCGTCGTCGGCGAGCTCCACGTTCTCGAAGAACATGGTGCAGCTGTGGGCGGCCTTGATGCCCATCTTCTCGTCGTGGTGCGCCGCGGTCACGCCCGGGGCGTCCATCGGCACGATGAAGGCAGTGTGCTTCACCTTGGGGCCGCTTTTGTCGGTGACGGCGAAGACGATGATGAAGTCCGCGTGCGGCCCGTTGGTGATGAAG
>JAGQIY010000740.1 GCA_020430865.1 Myxococcales bacterium | reverse complement strand
TCTCCAGCGATTGCCGCAGGACGGTGCCCTTCCCTGCGGCGTCCGCCGCCTGATGCACACGCTCGAGCACCAGGTTCGCGACGCCGACCACCGCCTCGGGTCCACCGCTCATGCGCGGGGGCTCGATGCGGACGTGCTTCGACTGGATCATCGCGTAGACGTCCTTCGTGGTGGTGAACTCACCACGCCCGGTGAGACGACCCAGCTCTTCGATGCTGCTCAGGCCGTCGATCGCGTCCCAGGTCTTCTTGAACTCCTCTCCGGGTTCGTCCTGAGCGTCGCGCTTCACGGGGACGTGTTCCGACGAAGGAATTTTCACGCGGAAAAATCGCATCTCGTCGAGCCGCGTCACGCCGTCCATCAACAGGGCGTTGGCGCTGACCGTGTGGTGGGAGACGAGCCGACCTTCGTCGAAGCCATCGAGGAAGAAGAACGTGCCATCGCTGACCGCGAAGGTCGCGAACACGATCTCGTCGATCTGCTTACCGATCAGCTTGTATAGGCGCTCCTCGCTGATCACCCCGAGCTCGATGGCGCCCTGTCCGAAGCGCGATCCTGCGCGCACCTTCTCCATGACGGCTTCGTGCTGGGCCTCGTCGATGGCGCCGAAGCGGTACATCACCATGCCCAGGCGCTCCTCGTCGACCGTGGTCTGAGCGCCCACGACGTTGCCCCCGTCGAAGAAGATCGCCCGCGTCGCCTCCCCGTCGAGCACGATCAGTTCACCCCGCCAGCCCGTCTGACCCAGCAGCGCGAGCACATCGCACATCGTGCCAGGCGAGGTGATCTCCCCGGCGAGGCGCACGATCGCGCCGTCCTCCGCGTCGCGTCTTCCGTCCTCGCCCGTGTAGCGCATGAGCACCACGTGGGCGGGCGCCGGCAGCATGCGATAAGCGCCTTCGCGGGCGCGCAGTCGCTGACTGGCTACGGTTCCGATGGGATGCACGACGCCGTGCGCGTCGATACGTACTAGCTCAGCTCGCGCCTCTCTCATGCCGCCACAAAGGTAGTACAGGCAGCGCCGCCATTCTGAAAAACTTGCACATCGGGTCGTCCGGCGACGCGAGGTCGACGTCAGCGTAGCTCGACCACCGTGTCGCGGAACACCTTCTCGAGGCCCGACAGCATCGCGTCCGTCGGTTCGACGCTGAGCTGATCCAACGCCATGATCGCTTCCGCACCGTCGGGCAGCCCCAGCACGAGCTCCACCCCACAGCTCCCCGGCGACTCCTTGAGCAACCTCGAGAGCTCCACCAGCTGGGCCTCGCTGGTGCGCTCCGCCTTGAGACGCACCGTGACCTGCCGAGTGGAGCCGAGCACGGCGCTCGCGAGCGGTGCGACCTGGTTCACCAAGATCGTGGGCTCCAGCTCCTCGCTCGGCTCGTCGGTGATGGGGAAGCTGACCTTGCCGGAGACCAGCACCGCCTCACCACTGGTCAGCACGTGAGCAAACGACTCGATCAAGTCGCCCTTGAGCTTCGCCTTCACCTTGCCGGTCAGATCCTCGATGTCGAAGAAGGCTGCCTTCTGGCCGCTCTGGCGAAAGATTCGTTCGGTGTAGCCCTCGACCATTCCAGCCACGGTCACGGCGCTCCACTGCTCGGCCTTCTTCAGATCAGCGACGGGCTGCGCCAAGCGGGCGAGCTTCTGGACGCCGTAGCGATCCAGCGGATGCCCCGAAACGAACCAACCGAGCGCCGCCTTCTCGCGCCGTAGCGTCTCGACCCGGTCCCACTCCTCCGCTGGCGGGTACTCGTTCAGCGTCTGATCCGTGCTCGCTTCGGGCTTGGCCGCGTCGAACAAGCCGAACAGGGTCTCCTGACCCGCCTCACGATCACGACTCGCGGCGCGCGAGCGCTCCAGGGCGCGATCGATGGCCGCGAAGGCGCGCGCGCGGCTGATGCCGATCGGCTCCAGCGTGGTGTCGAAGGCCCCGCACTGTACCAGGGCCTCGAGCACGCCCTTGTTCAGTCGCTTGGCGTCGACGCGCTGAGCGAAGTCGAACAGATCACGGAACGGACCTCCTGCTGCTCGAGCCTCGAAGACGCTCTCCAGGGCCGCCTCACCCACGCCGCGGATCGCCCCCAGACCGAAGCGGATCTGCGGGCCATAGGCGTCCCTGACCTTGCCGGGTCCGCGCTTGGGGCCACGCCCCTCCGGGTGAGCGTAGACGACGGTGAAGTCGAGGGCCGATGCGTTCACGTCCGGGGGCAACACGCTGACGCCCCAGCCGCGCGCCTCGTCGACGGTGCGCACGACCTTCTCGATCTTGTCCTTGTCGGCCGTCAGCAGCGCCGCGAAAAATTCCGCGGGGTAATGCGCTTTGAGGTATGCCGTCTGATAGGTGATCAGGGCGTAGGCAGCCGAGTGGCTCTTGTTGAAGCCGTA
>JAGQIY010000739.1 GCA_020430865.1 Myxococcales bacterium | reverse complement strand
GGAGTGGATCCAGCTTTACCGCGAGGAAGCAATCGCCTGCGTCGGTTGCTTGAGCCCAACGCCCACGCTGTGGGTCGAGTTCCTGTTGCAGTACAAGACGCCGGTTTCGAGCAACGGCACCGTGGTGTTCCAGCCCATGCGAGGTGACGCTCTCGCGAGCAACGCCACCCTGCCGGGGATCCTGATCAACGATCAACATCACCTCGGCCTGAAGTGTGGAGACACGCAGCAGTTCTCCGCCATCACCGTGAACGAGAGCGTGATCCTCATGCTGACCTACGCCTACGACTTCGCTGAGCGGAGGGGGCGGCTCTTCCTGCGCAACACCAGCGAGGGCTACGCGATTGGCCAGATCGGGCAGCCCAACGTCGAGGTCGCGTGTGACTGCAGCGAGCCCGCCGACGGCTTCTTCATGCGTGGTGTCCCCGGCACCGGCGACCTGCTCTACGACGAGATCCGAGCCGCGGAGAACCACGCCGCCATCGACGCGAGCTACTGAGTCGCTCCCCTGAACCCTGCTGCGACCATCGACGCATCGGCGCGAATCGGCTAGTCCATGCTCATGCGGTTGCTTACGGTGGGGCGGCGGAGACTGCTCCTGTGCACGGCTTGTCTTTGCGTCTCCGCGGGTCTCAGCGCCGCGGCCCAGGCGCAGGTAGTTCGTGCCCGCTTGGTCGCGCAGGACGGTGACGTGGCCGCCAGCGGAGATGGCTCCGCGCTGAGCAGCACGATGACGTACCCAGCGTCGACCCCTCTGGGGAAGCCGGTCTTCGCGGGTGCCCTGGACTCCGACAACACGTACGTGTGGGTCGACGATCAGATCGTCTTCTTGGCTTCCCAGACCAGCGATCCGCTGTCTGCGAGCGGGGTCATTACCAACAGCTGCGGCGCCAACGACTCGGGCAACTGGGTGATGCTACCGTCGTGGAACGGACTCCCAGCGGTCTACACGGATCTGGGGAAGCTTGTCACGGTAGACGACCCAGCACCCGGCTTCGCGACGGACGTCAAGATCTGGTCCGTGAGCATGCCCCAGATCGACGCCTCCGGAGCGGTCTACTTCCGGGGTACCGTGTACCTGGACGGCATGAACTCCGAGTCCGGGACCGCGCTCTTCCGCTCGACCGATCGCAGCGCAGCGGGCACCACGACGCTGTACAAGACCGGAGACGATCTGAACGGTTTCGTGCTGGATACGTTTGGCGTCTCGAACCGCTACGACATTTCCAACGACGGCGCTCACCACATCGTGCGAGTGCAGAAGACGGCTCTTGTGCATGCCGTGGTGGTCGATGGCACCCGCGTGGCGACCGAGGCAGAGTCCACGGGCTCCGAGGGCGACTGGGAAGCGTTCGAGCTGTTCAGCATCAACTCGGGCGGGCACTACCTGTTCGCCGGGGACAGCACCGCACCCACCATTCGCGACGCCTACATCGCCTATGACGCCCAGATCACGCTGCGGGAAGGTGACACCGTGGGCGGAGTCGAGTTGCTCAATCCAGCCACCCCGGTGGGCGTGAGCATCAACGACAAGGGCCACGTGGCGCATGTCTGGAACCACAACCCGTCGCCGCCCTCCCGCACCTTGTTCTACAGCTGCAATCCAGCCGATCTCACGAAGTCGAAGAAGATCGTCAGCGACGATGACGAACTGGACCTGAACGGCGACGGAGTGGCCGACGCGACTCTGGACCGCCTGCAGCTCGCCACCAATCTCGGCCCAGGGCTCACCCTGGCAGAGACGGACATGGTCTACGTGCGCGCTGGCCTGAAGTACGCGGGCTCGTCGGTGGTGAGGGCCACGCTGGGTTTCCCGGTGAACTGCTGCGGTGATGGAGCCGTGCAGAGCGGCGAGGACTGCGACGACAACAACGACGTGGACGGTGATGGCTGCTCCGCGACGTGCAAGCTCGAAGGCAGCGGAACCGGTGGTACCGGCGGCGTGGCTGGCGCAGGCGGCGCGAGCACGGGTGGAGCGTCCGCTGGTGGTGCTGGCGGAGCAACCACAGGCGGTGCGACGGCGGGCGGAACGGGTGGCGCGGCCAGCGGAGGCGCGGCGGCCGGCGGTGCGACCTCCAGCGGAGGCGCGGCAGGATCGGGAGCGGCGGGCAGCGGCGCCACGGCGGGCCAGGGCGGCGCAGCTGGTTCGAGTGCTAGCGGCGGGACCGCCGGCGGCGGCGAATCCGGTTCCGTAGGGAACGAAGACCCCAGCGACGACTCGGGTTGCGGCTGCCGCCAGGCAGGCACGCCGACTCGGGGGATGGCTGCTTGGCTGCTCCTCGGGCTGGGGTTGGGGGTGAGGGTGAGCCGTAGGCGCCGGCGCTCCCCCCGTCGGGCGCAGTGCTGACGGGCGCCGCTGGCGGGCGCAGTACTGAAGGGCGCAGTGCTGAGTGCAGCGACGCTATCGCGTCGCGCAAGCACGCTGGCCCAAGGCGCCAAGGCAAATCAGGCGGCGACGCGAGTCACGGCGCGGGCGCGAATGGCAGGATGCTCTTCAGGTCCTCGTCGTTGAACATCAGGTTCAGGCCGACGAAGTAGTCACGGCGATCGGGATTCAACAGGTCGTCGACGCCACCCATCAACCACAGTCGAGTGATGAACTCGTAGCCGAGCCCGATGCGCCAGCGAGGACGGATCACCTCACCAAAGCCGAACAGGTCCTGACGTAGCTCGAAGCGATCGTCGAACAACGCCAGGTCGAGCCCCACGCCACCGGTCGACTCCTTGATGCCGAAGCGCCCGGTCAGTGGCCCGAAGCGCCGCGCGAACTGCAGCGAGAAACGGAACGCGTTGGTCGTTACCGTACGGATTTCACGGTAGTGCGCGGGATCATTGGGGTTCGTCGAGTCGACGTCGAGCTGCTCGTAGCGGGTCAAGCCACGGGGATCGTTCACGATCTCGATCGAGTAGTACTTGTCTTCCCGCGGCTGTAGGCGCAGCTCGACGTAGCTCTTCACCGTACTCGACAGGAACTGGTAGTCGGTGCGCAGGCCCACGATGGTCTGGAGCCGATTGATGCCGCCGACGAAGTCCCCAACGTCCTCGGTGATGCCCTCGATTTCGTTGATCAGCTTCTCGTCCTTGGTGAGGCGCCCCAGCGTCCCCTCACCCCGAGCCAGGCGACCGCTGACCGTGTCGATGTTGTCGAGGGAGCGCTCGAGGCTGCTGCTCGCCTTGTTGAGCTTGCTGATGATCTGGCGGATCTCTCCCGGATCCTGCTTGCCGTCGGTGCCCGCGGTGGAGGTGAGCTTGCGCACCTCGGTGGTCACGGCGCGCACGTCCTTGAGGATCGCGTCGACCTGAGGCGCCCCCTTGGAGGTGATCCCTTCCACGTTGGTGAGGATGTTGCGGATACTGGTCCGGTTCTCCTTCACGGTCTTGTTCAGCTGATCAGTCACCTCCGCGAGGTTCTTGAGCGTCTCCTTGATGTTGTCCTTGCCCTGATCGCTCCCCACGGTGTCCGCCAGGCTGTCGGCGACGATCTTCACCTTCTTGGCGATGTCCCGCACGTCCTTGAGGATCTCGTCCGTGGTCGCAGCCTCGATCACGTGCTTGATGCGATCGCCATCTTCCAGCTGGGGCTTGCCCTCGGTGCCAGGCGCGATCGCGAGAAAGAACTCCCCGAGCAGAGACGAGCTCTGCTTGGCCACCGCCGCGTCCTCGAACAGGGGCACATCGGGCTGCATCTTGATGTCGATGCGCGCCTTTCCGCCCTCGAGCCGGACATCGTCGATGTTGCCCACGGGAATGCCGGCGATCTTGACCTGGGAGTGCTTGGCGATCCCCGTCGCGTCGTCCAGGAGGACGTAGACGGTGTAGCCGTTGCGCGACGCGGCGGTCTTGTTGACGAAGCGCCAGATCAGAAAGCCCGCGACCACCATGACCGCGGCGAAGAAGCCAACCTTCGCAGCTGTCGTGAAGCGGCCCATGGGTGCGCTGAACCTACCAGGGGAACCCGATTTGGTCGACTCGAGTGCAGGCTTTGCCGTCAGCGGCCCGGCAATTTGACGAGCCCTGGCGACAGTGGTTCCCCGGAGCGGGGGGTGGTACACCCGCCGTTGCGATGCTGATAGCCTCACGCCTGCGCAGCGCTCCCCGTGCCGGATCTCTGGCTTTCGTTGGCTTGATCGTTGCCCTCGCCAGCACCGCTTGCCACCCGCACCGCGCTCGCAACCATGCCAGGGTGCCGCGCTTGGACGCTCCGGCGTCGGCAGCGTTGCCCTCCTGGCTCCCGGAGTACTCTCCAGCCCAGCGCCAGCTGTTGGATGCGGCTCCGCCAGTCCCCGTCTCGGAACCGGCGCATCGCGTATACCCTTCGCTGGATCACTTCGTCTTCGCCAACGCGCCTGCCTTCGAGCCAGGACGCGCCGCCCAGGCTCGCGAAGCGGTGGACCAGACCATCGCCGCCTCGCCTCGCCTGTACGTGATGAGCGATCTCGAGGACCCGAGTCTGGCGAACTGGGTCGCGCAGTACGGACCACCCGCGCCGGACGAGCCCGACCCCTGGGTGCGTGCGGTGTCCAATTCGGATTCCGACATCGGCCTGGTCTGGGCCACGCCGCCGAGCGCGGCCCAGCCGGAGATCGATGGCGCCAACTTGGCGGTCGAGCAGAAGGACTGGCCCAGCGCCGAGACCAAGCTCACCCACGTCCTTGGAAGCGTGAGCGACGTTCCGGCGCTGTGGGTCTTGCTGGCGGGGGTCCAGCGTGCACGCGGAAACGACCAGGGTGCCATCGAATCCACTCGACGGGCACTGGAGATCGACCCGCGCAGCCCCGAGGCCCACCGAACGCTCGCCGAGCTACTGGCCAGGCAAGGTCGGCTCCCGGAAGCCAAGCACGAGCTGGCCATCGCGCTCGCGCTGTATCCCACGAGCCCGAGAGCCTGGGCCATCGCCAAGCGCTATTTCCGCATTCGCCCCCGCCCCGCGGCGATCCCCAGCTTGATCGAGGTCGGTCGCGACGGCTACATCCGCATCGCCGCGGCTGCCACCCCCAGCGCCCGCAGCTACGCTCGTTGCCGTGCGGCACTACGCTACGAGCCGGAGTTTCGCCGACGCATGCTGGGGCTCGGTAGCCCGTATCGGCTGAGCATGGGCGAGGAGCTGATGTGCTACGAAGCCGCGGCCGCACCCGTCGCTCCTGGGGCGCCGCCGGCGCCGCCCGCTGCTCTCTCGCCCCCTGCCCCCGCTGCGGGAGCACCCGCTCCTGCGCTGCCTCCAGCGCCCGGGCCGAAGCAGTCCGGGGCGCCGCCAGCTCCGCTTGCGGCCCCGCCCAACGCCGCCCGAACGCCAGCGC
>JAGQIY010000738.1 GCA_020430865.1 Myxococcales bacterium | reverse complement strand
GGAGCGCAGCAGAAGTCTGTAGTTTCAGCTACTTGTCGTCGCGCTCGGCGCCGTGCTCCATCGACACGCCGAGACGCTCAGCGCGCTTCGCCTCGCTCTTGCGCTTCGCCTGGTACAGACGCTGGCCCTGATCGGTGATCTGTCCGACCGCGGGGGCGCTGGGCTCGAGAAAGCGCTCGTCAGGCTCGGGGCCGCTGGGCCGACGCGGGTGCCGGCCCGCCAGCGTCTCCTCGCAGCGCGCCTCGAAATCTCGCTTCCAGTCCTCGAGGGAGGTGAAGCGAAAGCTCGGATCGCTCTCGTCGCTGAGGATGCGCGACACCAGCTGGTCCCGATCGACGAACACCGGCGCGAGCTCGGCTGGATCGTAGCCATTACCCCGATCGAAGAGACCGCCGCAGATCGTCCTCAGGCTGCAGTGAGCGCACTCTTCGGAGTAGATGTGCTCCCAGTCGGTCTGCCGCACCGTCTGCTTCTGATCGAGGAAGTGCACGATGCGTTCCTCCCCTTTGACGATCTTGCGCGTCTCGGTGCTGGCCCACGCGAACTCCGTCATGTAGCACAGCGGCACTTTTTCCACCCGGAAAGTTCTGCCGCTGCGATGCAGCAAGCGCAACGCCTTGAACAGGCTGACCTCGAAGTCACGCAGCCGCGGCGTGAACTGCGCCTGGTTCACCTCCGCGCGCCCCATCGACGGGTCGAGGTTGTTCCAAACGAAGTGACGAATGTACGGGTGATTCTCGATCCAGTACTCGATGTTCTCGTGCAGGTGATCCGCGTTGAGCTTGTTGATCACGCAGTTGATGTTGACGTCGATGCCGTTGTCGTGGGCGTTGGCCACGGCCGCGAAGGCTTTGGGCAACGTGCCCTCGCTGCCGCGGAGGACCGATTCGACCTCGGGCCGCACGCTGTAAACCGACACGTGCACGAGCTGCAGGCCCGCATCACCCATCTGTCGTGCGAACTCCGGATCCGAGAGCCGCGAGCCGTTGGTGATCATGCGGACGTGGAGGCCACTGCTGCGCGCGTACTCGCAGATCCTCGGGAGCTCGGGATGCAGCGTCGGTTCGCCGCCGGTGAGGATCACGCCGAAGTAGTCGCGGGCGACGAAGTCATCGACCAGCACCTTCATGCTCTCGAAGGTGTGGGTGTACGGGGTCGTCGGATTGGAACAGAAGCCACAGAAGTGGTTGCAGTGACGGACGACCTGAATGTACCCGATGTTTGCCAATGCGCGATTCCGGACCTCCCGGGGAATCTAGCAAAGCTTGCTCGCCGGCGCAGCCGGCCAGCGCCCGTCAAGAGTCCGCTGCAGCCGGCAAGCGCCCGCTGCAGACGGCAAGCGCCCGCGCACCATCGGCCCAGCGGTTGGCGGCGCGGGCTGGCGTGCTAGTGCTCCTGGGGCAGAGAGGCCGTAGACCGACTCGTCCCCTCACCCCCGAACCCGCTCGACGATGCAGCACCGGAAGCCACTGATACTGCAGGCCATGCGGGAGAACATGCTGGATGAGCTGTATGTGGGCTACGTGGAAGAGCTGCTCGAGCGCGAGGACGATGCGTGGCGGACCTGTTGTGGGCGAGACTGTGAACCGTGCATGCAACAGCTGATGCGAGTCGTCGATCGGGTCCGCGAGCTCGAGGGGAACGCCTGAGCCGAAGACTGGGGGCCGTGTTGAGCTCGTCTCTCCTCTCCCTTGGCTGCGGCGTGGCCGCGCCCCACGTGCCGGCGTTCGACACACATCAGCGCGCCCTGGACCAGCGCTCGGGCTCACTTGCCATCCTCGGGGATACGCAACGCACGTCGTTCATCGAGCGCTACCTGCTGGGCCGGGAGGACAACACCGCCGAGCAACCGACCCTGACCGCTGACCTGATCGCCCAGCAGCCCGCGGCACTGGTGCTGGTGGGGGATCTCGTGTTCGACGGTGGCTCCAACGCTGACTGGGAGTGGTTCGATGGCTTGTTCGCGGGGCTCCCACGCGCGACCCCGGTGCTTCCGATCTGGGGCAACCACGAGTACTGGTGGTCGAGCTCCGAACGCGCGACGGAGGCGCAGCTGGCGGCGCGCTTTCGTGGCCTGCCGTCGCGGAGGTATTACTCGCGCCGCCTGGGTCGGCTCGGCCTGATCCTGCTCGACAGCAACCTTCGCTGGGCCTCTCGACATCGCCCGCAGGGCGCGCGACCCAGCGCACTCCAGCGCCGCTTCGAAGCGCGCTGGCAGGCGCAGCTGCGCTTCTTCGCAGAGCAGCTCGATCACTTCGAGGCCGATCCGAGCGTCGACCACGTGCTGGTCTTCACCCATCATCCAGTCTACTCCCTCGGCCCCTGGGGCCATCCGGAGCCTCGCCTGCACGGCGATCTGATTCCCGCCTTCCTCAGTCACCCGAAGGCCCGCGCCTGGTTCAGCGGGCACGCCCATGGCTACGAGCGGTTTGGGCTACGCGATGGCGAGCGCGGAGCACGGGGGGACAAGGCCTTCGTGGTCACGGCGGGTGGTGGTGGTCCTCGCCCCGAGCAGCTCGAGCTGAGAGCTAGCCCCCTGCCGCCAGCATACCGGGGTCCGCGGCCGCTCAACTACGTGCTGGCATCCCAGCGGGACGGCGGCCTCGAGCTCGTGGTGCGAGGCCTGGTCGACGGAGTCCACGCCAGCGAGCTCGAGCGCCTCACGTTGCGGTCCAGTGCATCCCCGGGGAACTGACTAGCGGCGTGCTCCATGCGTCGCCGCGTCGGGAAGGTGGTAATGGGCACGCAAGATCTCTGCGGTGAACCTCGAACGTAGGTAGAAGCCCTTCGGGTTCGCGAGCAGGCGAGCGCCATCGGCGTCGTGAGCCACGCGTCGCACGCCGCCGTGAGCGGCCTTGGGGCGAACCTGAAGGAATCGACCGAGGTGCCCCGTGATGGCTTCGACCTCACCTCGCGCGATGTACAGACACAGCTCTTCCCAGTCCTCGCGCAGCGCCGCCAGCTGGCCAGGCGTCGGACTCCACAGCAGCGGCGTGCCCACGAGGCGCTCTGCGAGGGGGATCTGGCGTTCGCCTTGCACCGGTACCCAGAGCACTCGTGACAGCTTGCGCACCACTCGCGATTGCTCGAACTCCACGTCACCGATCTCCAGCAGCGGGATGCTGGTGACGAACGTCGACTCGCAAGGCATGCCACGCCCATCGACGGGGAGCG
Source organism: Myxococcales bacterium (assembly GCA_020430865.1). The sequence continues at coordinate 6,488 of JAGQIY010000738.1, read as the reverse complement.
TCTTCAGCTCGATGCCAAGGCTCGGAAAGTCGGCGTCGGCCTTCGAGCCCGCAGACGCACCGAGCAGCGCCTCCATCAGGCCGCCTACCCAGCCCTTGTGCCTGCGCAGATCGGGGGGCGCTTCGCGCTCACAGCGCCGCGCCAGGGTGCCGAGGCGCTGACCCGCCAGCGCCTCGGCGCGGCTCAGCAGCTCGCTCTCGGTCTCTGGTGGGGTCGCCCAGCGCACGCCTCGCGTCTCACACGAGCCGTGCACAGGAGCAAGCCTGGAGTATGCGCGGCCGAACCACCGCGCTAAGAAGCCGCCATGGACTTCACGCTGAGCGAAGAGACGTGTGCCGTGCGAGACGCCTTCACCCGCTGGGTGAAGCAAGAGCTGATCCCGCTGGAGGAGCAGCATGGACTCGACCCGGACGCTGGCATACCCGAAGCGATCGTCAAGCGAGTGCGCAAGCAGTCCGCGGAGCTCGGCTTCTACTCCCATCACATGCCCGAGGAGGTCGGGGGCGGGGGCTTCTCCAATTTGCAGTCCTCGGTGCTGCGAGAAGCCTGTGGGCGAAGCGGGAGCTTCCTCGCGAGCTACGCCATCGCCGGACCCGAGGGTCCCTCGCCGATGCACTTGATGTTCAACGCCGAGCAGCGCGAAGCGTACCTGAAGCCCCTGATCGCGGGCGACACCAGCGCCTGTTTCATGCTGAGCGAACCGGGAGCGGGCTCGGACGCGCAGCACATCGCTACCCGCGCGGTGAAGCGCGGCGATACCTGGGTGCTGAACGGTACGAAGCACTTCATCACGAACGGCAAGCACGCCGACTGGGGTGTGGTGTTCGCCAGCAACGATCCGGGCAAGGGCGCGAAGGGCGGTATCAGCGCGTTCATCGTCGAGCCCGGCATGTACCGAGTGGGCCGCGCACATCGCGCGATGGCCGGCTTCGAAGGTCAGACGGAGATGATCTTCGAGGACGCCGAGGTGCCGGCAAAGAACCTGGTGGGCGAGGAGGGCATGGCTTTCCTCACGGCAATGAAGTTTCTCGGCATCGGCCGGCTGCAGATCGCAGCGAACTGCGTCGGCGTCGCCGACTACCTCCTCAGCCTCGGGGTGGACTACGCCGGCCAACGTCAGGCGTTTGGTCAGCCGATCGGCGCGCGCCAAGGTGTGCAGTGGATGCTGGCCGACAGCGCCACGGAGATCTACGCAGCTCGCAACATGGTCCACCACACCTCCTGGTTGGTCGACTCCGGAGCCCAGGATCCCACCCGAGAACTTTCCATGTGCAAACTCTACGCGACGGAGATGGTGAATCGCGTATGCGATCGAGTGCTGCAGATCCACGGTGGCATGGGCTGGATGAAGGACTGCCCAACGGAGCGCTACTTTCGCTCTCTCCGCGTGCTGCGCATCGTGGAGGGCACCTCGGAGATCCAGCGCATGGTGATCGCGCGAACGCTGCTCGGTCGGACCGCTCGCTGACCAGGAGCCCAGGCCACTCAAAGCCCTGGCCGCAATCGCAAGCTGTGGCATCCTACGTCCCCCTCCCTCAATGACCTTCCGAGCCCCCGACTGGAACGCCCCCCTGGACCCAGGGATCTACATCGATCGCGCCTCCCCCGTGGCGACTGCCAAGGGCATGTTCTTCGTCATGGTCCAGCGAGAGCTGAGGAAGGTGGGCAAGCTGGAAGGCGTGGCGGCGGCAGCTCCGACGTATCGCGCGTTCAAGGACTACCCGTATGTCGACCTCCTCAAGCTCGAGGTCGCCGCGTCCGAGGCGCTCTTTCCCGGAGAATCGCTGCGGGAAGGCCTGCGTCGACTCGGTCACTGCGTGTTCCCGATGTTCCTCGAGCACATGATTGGCCGCGTGCTGTTCGGCGTCGTCGGACGCGATCCGCAACAGCTGCTGCGCCTCGCGGCGAAGGGCTACGCCGTGGCGGCAAGTCACGGCACCGCGGAGGCGCTGGAGGTCAATGGTACCTCTGGAGTGTTGCGCCTGAAGAACGTATGTAATTTCCCCACGGCATTTCACGTCGGAGTCGTCGAGGGCACGCTGAAGCACCTCGAGCTTCGCCGCGAAGTCGAGTACGACGAGCGAGCGCTGTTCGACGTCGATATCCGAGCCAGCTGGCGCTGACGCGCGGCCGTGGTGGGGACCGCGCGTCGAAGCGACGCCTGTCAGTTGGGGAATGCGTGCTGATAGACCGGGGCGAAGGACAGCCAGCAGCCGAGGTCCGAGCGCTTGCTGAACAGGCTCTTGTGGAAGGCGAACTCGCCCCCGGCGCGTCCTGCGAATGTCGTGACCACCTGCCCCGTATCCGCGCGGCGCACCACACCATTCAGCGTCGGGAACTGCTCCATGATGAAGAACACCGCGGTCCCGATGGTGGAGTCGTCCAGGAACGGCGCGTACGGCACGCTGGACGACGCCCCCATGTCGACGCTGAGCTCCACCCGGTACTCCCCGTTGTCCGCGATCATCCAGGTCTTCTCCGGGACGCACTGCTTGGCCCTACCATCGAAGGTCCAGTTCGGGTGAAACCACCCGAGTTCCCCGCGGCTGGGGCGGAAGCGTACGTTCTGCGCCTGACCGTTTTCGTCGGGAAACGCGATGTCGAAGTAGTCGATGGTCGTCGAGCGATGATAGGTCTGGAACATCGTCTGCACGCGCTTGTCGGTGTCGCTGAACACCGCGAAGTCCCAGCCATCCAAGGACAGCAGGTAGCGCCCGAACGAGTTCTCGCGATAGCCCTTCGCATCGATCGGGATCACTGTTCCGCTGGCGCGTTCGACCATGGTGCCGCTGACGTGGGTCCGTGGCCACACGGCGTCCACGGTCCAGTGCTCCCCCGCGAGCAATCCAACGTCATCGCCTCGCACCGCCGAGAACGCGGCGTCTGGCGAGGCCTCTTTGAGAGGGAGGTACTCCTCGAAGTCAGGGGTGACCACGAGATCCCATTCGTAGTCCGCGCTACGGCCAGTCAACACGAGAGCCGGATCGGCACTGGTCGCCCCGGGCGCGGGCTCGATGTTGGCGAAGTGATCCGAGCCTGGGTCGTCGACGTACATCACCTTCTCCGTGCTGGACGCGAAGGTGTTGGCCAAGCCGAAGGTCAGGAACTCGGCGCTGGCCGACTGTCCGGGCCGCATGCCCGCCACCGCGATGTTCCCTCCCGCCGGCACCAGAGCGACGCCGCTTGAGCCGCTTCCCCGAGGATCTGCCAGAACGTAGCCGATGATCCCAACGAAGCTATCGTCCTCGTTCTGGATCGTGAAGTACTCCCACTCGTAGCTCGACAGATCCAGCGGGTCCGATGCCTGATAGTCCGGCCCGAGCACCTCCCATGGCCCAAGAGGATCGCGCACCTCCGCGAAGGCGACGTTCGTCGCCAGACCGCAGCTCAAGAGTCCCAACAGCACCGCCAGCTTCTTCATCAGCGCCTCCAGTCGAGTAGTTCTGCGGCGCACCGCTGCCTACACGGGTACGCCGCGCGCTCCGCGAAGCGAGAGCGCACGAGGGGTGAGAGTAGAAAGTGCCACGGCTCACTTTGAATTGACAGAGGCAATCGCGTCACTCGTCGAGTCCGTATGGAAACAGCGGCGTGCCCTGGTCGTCACGCCGCGCGAGCGTTCTTCGCCTCGGGCGCCCACACGCACTCAGGCGGACACTCGTCTCCGGGCGGCGCCGTTCGTCCCCTGACGGCTCCGTTCGTCCCACAGCGGGTCGCCCGCGTCGGAGGCGCGACCCGCGGTATCATTTCGCCAGCGCCTCCGGCAGGATTCGGGCCATGAAAGCCCTTCCCATCAGCGCCACTTTGCTCGCCTGCTTGATCGCCTGGACGGCTTGCAGCAGCGACTCGCCCAGCGGGAGCGCGGGCGCGGCGGGTTCCGGAGGGAGCGGAAGCAGCGACGCGGGAGCGGACGCGCCGGCGGATGTCGAGACCGACTCGTCGGCTGAGGGCGGCCCGGATCTGAGCAGCATCGACCCGGCCAAGTGTCCCACTTATCGCGTCGAGGACCTGCGCGGTTTCAGCCCCAGTCAGCCACTGACCAGCTCGAGCTCGCTGATCCAGGACAAGGCGTTCTACCTCTTCACGGCGATCGAGGCCCAGAGCGCGCGCAGCGACGCCCTGAAGGACGACAGCGCGCTGACCGCGCTGGCCGCGCGACGCGCCGACGCCATGTCGGCGAGCCTCGAGAGCTGCGGCGACGCCTCGTGTTGGGGTGACGCCTTCAAGTGGTCTGCGTCGGACATCGAGAGCGTCAGCAGCGCCCTGCTCGCGCTCCTCGTCGACGCCGACGTCGCCGGTCTGGTCAGCGATGATCTGCGCCCCAGCGGCACGTCGATCCTGCAAGCCGGGGGCACCGACGGGGAGCTGCTGGTCTCTGCCTGGGAGCGAGCGGCGGCCGGCTTGAACGAGGTCTGGGACGACTATGCCACATCGATCCCCGAGGCAACGCTCAAGCCGCTGTTGGAGAGCGCGGTGGCTACGGCCCCCGCGCAGCCGTTCTACGCCCCGCTCGTCGGTTTGGTGCCCAAGCTGCTGGAGGCGAACGGACGACCAGAGCCAACTCGCTACGAGCCCCTGACCGACGGCGAGAACCAGGCGGCGATCGCCAGGATCCCGAACATCGACTTCTCCAAGTATCCATTCAGCGTGATCGTCGTGCCCGGACAGGGGCCGACGGATCTCGAGCACCCCCTGGACCCCCGCGGCGCGGTGCGCGCGGATCAAGCCGCTGCGCGCTACGCTGCGGGGTTGGCACCGCTCATCGCCCTGTCCGGAGGCCACGTGCACCCCGATCGCACGCCGTACTCGGAGGCCATCGAGATGAAGCGCTACTTGATGCAGCAGCATTCGCTACCAGAGGACGTGCTCCTCGTCGACCCCCACGCGCGGCACACCACCACCAACCTGCGCAACGTAGCGCGGTTGATGTTCCGCTACGGGATCCCCACGGATAAGCCGTCCCTGATCACTTCGGACTTGTTCCAGACGGCATACATCTCGGCCGCCGGCGCCGACTCCATCTACGGCAAGCGTTGCCTCGAGGAGCTGGGCTTCATGCCCTACCAGGGGCTCACGAACCTGGACACGCTGGACAACTGCTGGCTGCCAAGCGTGGACAGCATGCAGCAAGACGCCCGAGACCTGCTCGATCCGTGACACGCGACCTCGCCAGCGGTGAGCGCAGGCGGCGCGGCGAGCTCGACCCACTCGTGTCAGGTCCGGCGATCAGGCCGCGCGCTTGAAGGCCACGAAGTGACCAGCAGTGGGCAGTAGCTCCTCCAGCGGGTAGCTCGCGAACTTGGCGTCGAGCTGAACCTGCGAGAGCAGCTCCTCTGCGTTGGTCGGCTGCCTCGGACGGTCGATCTCGACGCTGAACCCCGCCTCCTCGATCAGCCGCCGGTAGTCCGCGTGGCGCAGCCGGTTCTGGAAGTGGTCCGGAGGGTTGAAGCGCTTCCAGCGTCGCTCGCTGTAGGCGAGGAAGCTGTAATCGTTCAGCTTGCTGTCGTTGTGGCTGTAGTGGTCGCTGTAGTCGATGACCTGACTCAGGACACCATCCACCCGGAGCAGGCGGTGACACTCCTTGAGGATCTTCGCGATATCGCCAGGAGGAATGTGCTCCAGCGTATTGGTGGTGATCACCATGTCTACACAACCATCGGGCAGGTCGACGTCGCGCGCGTCACCTGGCGCCACGTAGTCGATTCCGTAGACCTCCCGCAGTTCCCGGAGGAAATATCGATGAGACAGCTTGCGTGGTGGCTCACGCTCGAAGCCGGGCAGCGGGTTCTGCTTGAGCGTGGCGATCACGTGATTGATCAATTCCGGCTTGAGCAGCGGGTCGATGTCGATCACCGTCTGACGGTCGACGCCGCAGCACCAGGTGATCAGGTTGCCGAACAGATCTCGCCCGGCGCCGAACTCGAGCTGGTGTCCCTTGGGGAACTCGGGAAACGCGCCCTTGAGTACCCGGGGATGCAGCATGTACGAGTTGGCGACCTCGGCCAGAGGTGAGAGCCTTCGTGGCAGGCCCTTGGTGATGCGACGCTGCGCGAAGTAGTGCAGCTCGGCCCCCATGGGTATGTAGTTGAATCCCCAGAAGAACGCCGCTTTCAGCCGCCAGTCCATGCCATGCACCTTCGCAGAGTCAGCGAGACCGAAGGGAGACACGGCACGCTAGCTTCGGCCTATATGCGCCGCGTCAGGCAGGGTCAAGCCAGTTCCCCCTTCATCCGCGCGGCCGAGATCACGCTGGGTGTGTCGGTCGTCACTGCGACGCTGGCTGTCTCGTGCTGCCGCGCTGGCTCGTGCGGCCGCGCTGGCTCGTGCGGCCGCGCTGGCTCGTGCGGCGATCGGGCCAGCGCTTGCCCAGTCCGGCACTGGGCCAGGCAAGCACTGGGCTAGGCAAGCACTGGGCTAGGCAAGCACTGGGCTAGTCCAGCATCTTGGCGAGCTCGCCGCTCTCCTCGAGCCGCTTGAGGTCCTCGAAGCCG
>JAGQIY010000737.1 GCA_020430865.1 Myxococcales bacterium | reverse complement strand
TCTCCTCGGGCGAGCTCTGGAGCACCTTCGCCACGACGCTGATCTTCAGCGTGGTCGTGGTGGTCGGAGCAATGGCGCTCGGGTTGGGTCTGGCGCTCTTGCTGAACCGCTCCGGCGTGCTGGCGGGCTTTCTGCGCGCGGCCATCTTCAGCGCCTACGTCGTGAGCTGGGTGAGCGTGGCGTTGCTCTGGATGTGGGTGCTAGACAGCCAGAACGGCGCTCTCAGCGCCCTGGTGCGCGGCCTCGGCATGGAGCCGCTGGACTGGCTCGGCGACCCGGACGTGGCGCTCTACTCCCTCGCTGGGGTTACCATCTGGAAAATCGCGGGATACGCGATGGTGCTCTATCTGGCGGGGTTGCAGGACATCCCGGAGAGCCTCTACGAGGCAGCGAGCCTCGACGGCGCCGGCGCCTGGCAGCGCTTCAAGAACGTCACCTGGCCACTGCTTCGCCCGACCTCGGCTTTCGTGGGGACCACGAGTCTGATCGCCAGTTTTCAGGTATTCGACGTGGTGCGGGTGATGACTCAGGGCGGCCCGGTGAAGAGCACCACGGTGTTCGTCTACGCGATCTACGAGCAGATCTTCATGAACCTGCGCGTTGGCCGAGCGAGCGCGCTGGTGGTCGTGTTCTTCTTCTTGCTGCTCGGGCTCACCGCGCTTCAGCTGTGGGGCTGGCGCGACAAGGAGCAGGCGCCATGAAGCGAGGGCTACGATGACGAGGGAATCGGCGCCGAAGCGGGCGCTGATCTACGGCCTGATGCTGGTCGGCCTGGTCTGGCTCCTGCCCTACGCCTGGATGGTCTCCACCAGCTTCAAGACGCTGCCGGAGATCGTGCAAGCGCCGACCGCCCCGCTACCGTCGGGCCTCTCCACCGAGGCCTACCGGGAGGTGTTCCACTCGCTGCCGCTCGGTCGCTACTTCTGGAACACGTTGCTGATGAGCCTGCTGATCAGCGCGGTGCAGATCGCGGTGGCGCTGCCTGCGGGCTACTCGCTCAGCAAGCTTGGGTTCAAGGGCCGCGGGGTCGCGTTCGCTCTCGTGGTCGCCACTCTGCTGATCCCGGCGCAGGTGCGCTTCGTCCCGGTGTTCGCGTTGATGGCCGACTGGGGACTGGTGAACACGATGACGGCGCTGGTGTTGCCGTTCGGGGTGAGCGCGTTCGGCACCTTCTTGATTCGCCAGGCCCTGGGCAACGTGCCAAACAGCGTGATCGAAGCCGCGCGCATGGATGGGGCGAGCGAGCTGTACATCGTGTTCGGCCTGCTGCCCCGAATGATCACACCGACTTTGATCGCGTTCTTCATGTTCAGCTTCATCTACCACTACAGCGACTACTTCTGGCCGCTGGTGATGACGACCGACGATCGAGTTCGCACGTTACCGCTCGGAATTGCTCTGCTTCGCGAACAGGGCACTGGCGTGCGCTGGCACGTGGTGATGGCGGGCAACGTCCTGCTCAGCATGCCCGTGCTCGCGCTGTTCGCCGTGGTGCAGAAGCACCTGCTACGGGCGGTGACGTCCCGCGGGTTGTGAGCGCTGATGACGGGCTCACGCAGATAGCAGCGGTCGCGCGCCGGGGCTCGAGGCTGCGGCACGTGGATTGCAACTCGGGGGCACCTGGCTCGGCTGTTTCCATACCCAGCGCCGTGCCCAGTGCGGGGCCACCCAGGGTCGCCCCGGTCAAGCCGCGGCCAGCACTCCCGCCGAAACCAGCGAGCAAACCCCAGGCGAAGCCCACCGCCACGGCGACCGATGACCCAGAGAGCATGCTGAAGTATCGGAAGTGAGTGAGATGCGAACGCGATTGACCCGCTGGACAGCCCTGTCACCGCAGGCGGTGGCCTTGGCACTGATGCTCACCACGGGCGCTCCGCCGGCCTCCGCACAGCCCGCCGGCGCCGACGTCCTCTTCGATCAAGGCCGCGCCCTGATGGACGCGGGGCGCTACGCCGAGGCCGCAGAGAAGTTCGAGCAGAGCTATCGGCTGGACCCGGCGATCGGCGCCCAGCTCAACCTCGCCGAGTGCTACGTGAAGCTCGGCCGCACGGCCAGCGCCTGGACCACGTATCGCGCGGCAGCTGCGGCGGCCGCACAAGCCAAGCAGCCAAACCGTGAGCGCTTCGCCAGCGGGAAGGCCAAGGCGCTGGAGCCGAAGCTCTCCCAGGTCACTATTTCCGTGGGGGAACCAGTCGAGGGCCTGGTGGTCAAGCGCAATGGCGTCGACGTGCCCCCCGCTCTCTACGGCACCCCCGTGCCGACGGACCCCGGGAGCGTGCGGGTAGAGGCCTCCGCGCCGGGCTACCAGAGCTGGAGCGCGGACCTGGAGCTGGGCAAGGAGAGCGACACGCAAACGGTCAACGTGCCGGCGTTGGTCGCCAAGCCGCAGCCCCCAGCCGAGGAGCCTGTCGGGCCAGGACCGAATCCGGAGCTGGGTGGAGCTCTCGTCCCGGAGCCGCCACCCGGTCCCACCGACGCGCCGCCCCCCGCCGCCGACGGTGGCGGCCCGAGCGTCGCGGGCTGGGTGACCCTCGGCGTGGGCGTCGTCGGTCTCGGGGTTGGGACGTTCTTGTACTTCGACTCCCAAGCCACCATCGACGACGCCAACTGCCCGAACTCCCAGTGTGTGGTGGGGGTCGGCGACAAGGATCTCCACGACTCGGGCCGCGCCGAGGAGAAGACGGCGTTCATCGTCGGAGGGCTGGGGCTCGCTGTGACTGGCGTGGGCGCGTTCTTGCTCTTGAACCACGGTTCCGACGAAGCAAGCGCCACGCGGCGCCATTTGGGTTCCGCGTGGTTTCGCGGATTGAGCTTTGGCAGCGACGGACGAACGACGGCGGCGAGCTGGCGCACGGCCTTCTGAGCGGGCAGCACCACCCGCTTCGGTGCCAGGGGGGCGGCGCTGGTCGAGGCCTTACTCTGCCCCGCAGCGCTCGGCGAAGTGCCTCACACCACTGAGCCGCGCCGCGGGCACACCGGGTTCTTTCGCGTAGGCTGCGAAGGCGCGCTTCGCCTGGGGTATGTCGGCGCGCGCGCAGGCCACGAAGAGCAGCGTGCGCCAGTTCTCGGCCCGCGCCTTGGCGTTCGCGATGCGCTTGTTCGAGGCTGCGATCAGGCGCGGCTCGGCCAGGTCGAAGCGGCCGTTTCCGTACAGGTTCTTGCCGAGCAAGTACTCCGGTAGCCCGTTGTGGGGCTCCGTGGCCGCCCAGCGGCCGAGCTGACCGGCGGCGTCGATCCAGTCACGCCCGCGACTGCTGGATCCGATCAGCAGCGCCACCATTGCCGAGCGGGCGCGAGGATCGTTTGCGTCCATGCGAAGCTCGACGCTCCGCATGCGGTCTTCGCCGACGGTTGCTCGGAGCACCTCCGCGAACGTTGCCTTGGCGGCCTCCAAGCTGCCCTGGCTGAGCTCCAGATCTGCGAGCTCCTCGAGTCCCATCGCCCGCTGAGAGCTGCTCAGCCGCGCATCACCGGCGATCTTTCGATACTGCTGACGGGCGCCCTCCAGGTCGCCCCGAGCTGCCGTGGCTTTGGCTCGGGCGAGCCGCGCGCCGAGGTTCTCGGGCTCGAGCTCCAGCACCTCCTCGCAGGCTTCGAGTGCGCCCTTGGGGTCGCTGCCGACCAAGGACCGGGCCTCGTTGAGCAGACGATCGACGGTGTGGGGGCAATGGCGACCGAAGACCGCTGGGCGGTCGAAGCGCGCCTTTGCGACGCCCATCGCAGCGGGCGGCACGACGACCTCGGAGAGGCTCGCCCGCCATGCGCCTTCTAGCTCCCTCAGGTCCTTGCCCGTGATGCTGTCGAGGGACTCGCCGCCGTACCAGCGGCGCAACGCTTCCTTGCCGTATACCGTGCGGAACCACTCGACGAAAGCGCCTGCAACGGTGTAGGCCGTCGAGGAGTTCTCCCCCAGAAAGCCAAGATGAAAGACGCGATCGAGTGGTGGCAGCAGGTCCAGGTCGAGCATCGCGCGCGCCCATTGCTGCAGCGACAGGTCCGCGTCCTCGTCCGGCGCCGCGGCCACCGCAGCGCCTTCGATCAGCCCTGGATTGGCGAAGACACCCCACATCCGCCCTGGCACCTTGAATGGCCCCTTGGCATAGGCCCCCGTCACGACGTGTGCAAGCTCGTGGCCTAGCACTGGATGCGGGTAGCCCTGCGCCTGCAGATACACCTCGCGTCGCCACGGCTTGGCGATGTAGACGTTCATCGCTCCCATCAGTCGCTGCTTCTGCTGGCCGCTCGCGAACAGGAACGCCGTCACCCGCTCCGGGCCGCGCGCGCCGAAGAAGGCCTCGAGCTGACGCAGGTGCGCGTCGCAGTCGCGCGCCGTGGCGATCATCAGCTCACGCGGCAGTGAGGCGTCGTATGCCAGATCGCAGCGGCCGTAGGAGTAGTGGCCGCGCAGCTCGTGCTTGATGTCCGCCGTGCTGTAGTAGTGCCCGAGCGCGGGGCCATTGAACGTGATCCCCAAGGACAACGCCAACGACGCCGCGCCGAGCAGGGTGAGCCCGGGGCGTCTTCGCCACAGCCAGTGCAGCTTTCCCTGTGGACCGAGCTCCAGGTGAAAGGCGATCACGGCCGCAGCTCCGAGACTCGCCAGACTGCCCAGGCGGTACGTCAGCAGCCCCTGCGCATTGATCACGGTGTCGTAGATCGAGCCGGAGAAGTAACCGACGAACGGATCGTAGGCGAACACCATCGGGCTGGTGAGGAAGCGCAGGACGCTCACGCCGACGCAGCCAAGGGGCAGCGCCAGCGCACCGGACAGAGCGAGCATGCGCAGGGATCGAGGCCTGACCACCTGCCCACGCTGCAGGCGGTGGCGGATCCTCCTTCGTACCAGCAGCCCGACCACCGACCCCCAGACACCCGCGAGCAGCGCGCCGAAGCCGGGGCCGAGCAACATCAGCTCGAGATCGCTGGCGGGATCGCACCAGCCGAGCCGCAAGCCATGCAGGCTATTCATCAGCACGAAGGTCAGCCAGATCAGCGCGCCGCTCCACAGACCGTGCCCGAACACGTCCAGCGCTCGCAGGTTCACCCCGTCTCGAGGTCGACTGTAGGGCTCGACCCCGTCTCCGAGGCTGATGCCCTCGCCCCGCGACCGCGTGCTCTGCAGGCTCTTGCTCACCGCCCGCAGCGCCTCGGCGTTGGCGGCCAACGCCGGAAGCAACAGGCCAGCCACCACCGAGGTCTCGTAGCCGGGACCGCCGAGCAGCGGGAGGAAGCCGAGTCCTGCGCCCAGAGCCGCGGCCAGGCCGAGGCTCACACACAGCGGTCGTTCGCGGCGCCACGCGTGCCGGAGCCAGGCACCGACTCCACGCGTTTCGACGACGACGCGCTCGCCTGGAGGCGGCGAATTGCTTGCGGGCGGTTCCGCGGGGTTGCTCACTGGGGCGGCGGCTGGACTCCCGGCCTACACAACGCCTTGCAGTCCTGCTCGGCGAACTCCACGGCCTTGATGCAGGTCTGCGGTTCGAGCACAGGCTTCTCGCAGGTGGGCTTCTCCGCTGCTGCGAGGTGCTCGCAGTTCTCGGCGCAGGAGGCGATTTGTTCCTTGCTCACGCCAGGGGCTGGGTCTTCCTTCGCCGGGCCGCATCCGCCCAGCGCGACCCCTAACCCCCAGATCCCGATCCAGCGTCCGATCCGCGAGCCATGGCCTCTCCGAGTCATCGGGTGCACGCCTCTCAGACAGCCGAAGAGGATCCCGTGAGGCCCGGCGGGCTCTTGTCCGGAGTGCTCGGGACGGCGCCGCGCTCGGGTTCGGCGAGGACCAACGGCAATACCTCGTCGAGGCGATGCACGAAGTGGATACGCAGATCGTTTCGGATCTCGTCCGGGACCTCTTCGAGATCGCGCTCGTTTCGGGCGGGGAGCACCAGCTCTCTGAGTCCCGCGCGGTGGGCGGCGAGGATCTTGTCCTTGATGCCTTCGACCGGGAGGATCGAGCCGCGCAGCGTCAGCTCGCCGGTGATCGCCACGTCGACGCGCGCAGGCGCGTTGAGCAACAGCGAGACCACGGCGACGAAGATCGGCACCCCCAGGCTCGCCGCGTCCTGAGTCGCGCGAGCCCGCGGCACGTGCAGGTGGAGGTCGATCTTCTCCAGCCAGTGCGGGTCGAGCATGAGCTTCTCGGCCTTCGAGCGCACGAAGCTAACCGCCGTGTTCGCGGACTCCTTCATCACGTCGCGCAGGTTGCCGGTGATGTGGACCTCACCCTTGCCGCGCATCTTCGTGGCTTCGACGAACAGCAGCTCGCCGCCAGCCGCGTTCAGACCGAGCCCCGTGGCGACGCCCGGTGAAGGCTCCCGCTCCGCCAGCTCCGGGCGGAACTTGTGCACGCCGAGGGCCTTCTCCACGTACTCGGTGGTCGTCTTCTGGCCCTTGACGTCTTCGCCTTCCGCCAAGCGCACGGCGACGTCGCGGCAGATGGCTGCGATCTGTCGCTCCAGGCTGCGTACGCCGGCCTCCCGCGTGCAGGCGTCG
>JAGQIY010000736.1 GCA_020430865.1 Myxococcales bacterium | reverse complement strand
AGATCCTCGAGCTCCTCCTCTTCGAAGCGGAGCGCCTTGCCGCGCGAGCGCATGGTTACCTCCACAGCCTCGACCGGAAAGCGCCCGGCGCCCTGGTCCCGCAGCGTCGCCCGGATCGCGGTGAGCAGCGTGTCGAGCCCGCTGCCCCAGACACCGGCCTTCAGCAGCGACCGAACGAGCCAGCCGCGGATCGCCTCACGATCTTCTCGGAACGCGCTGCTGGTCAGATAGTGGGCGTCGAGGCCCCGCTGGTAGAGCGAGTAGGCGATCGGCAGGAGGGCGTTGTCGGCGCCGAGCGTTTGCCCCGAGAACCCGAAGTCCGCGACCAGTTGGACGGTGAGCTTCAGGGCCCGGGCGATGTCTCGCCAGCGGCGCTCGAGCTCGGTCATGTTGTCGTGGTTGAAGTTGGTGACCTTGAACCCGACGCTTCCGATGTCGGCCAGCATCAGACCGGCCTTGAGGACGAAGTCCTTGGAAAGAGCGAAGCCGAACCGCGTGGCGTTGAGCTCGTCGACCAGGCCGTGGATCTCCTTGCGGGCGTCGAGGTGGTCCCACTGCGCTGTGGCGATCGAGAGGAGCAGGTCCGAGTAGGACAGGACGGTGCCGCCGCTGTTCGTCCGGATGAAGATGTTGAGCACCTTGTCGAGGTCCTGCGAGGTCTCCTCGAAGTAGGCGATGAGACGCTCCCCGTGCACGACGGCATGCAGGCGGTTGAGCGTCCTGAAGGCGTGCTTGTTCGTCGCCAGCCCGGCGTCCTGGATGTACTCGAAGATCTCGGTGGCGTCGGCCAGCTCGAGGATCTGGCCCACGCGGAACCAGTGGTGCCCGTCGGTGTGCTGAGCTCGTCCTTCGCTGAGGAAGCGAAAGTCGTACGTGAGCCCGCCCTCGTTGTCGTCGGCGTCGGCGGCGATGTTGAGGTAGAGCCGTCTCTCCGGGAACGCGTCGGGGCTGCTCCACCACTTCCGCGGCTCCTTCTGGGCGTGGCTCCCCCGAAGTCCGATGTTCAACGCGGTCAGCCGTTGCTGCCCGTCCAGCACCGCGACGACGGCCTGACCGGCCGGGACGTCGACCGGCGGGCAGTGCGGGCGCAGCTTCTGGTGGTAGTCGCGCACGAAGTCATAGAAGTTGTACTGGCGCACGTGCTCGCGCTCGACGCTCCAGAACAGGAACGAACCGATCGGGTAGCCCTGCATCAGGCTGTCGAAGAGCCGCGCGATCTGCTCGGGCCGCCAGACGAACTCGCGCTGGATGGCCGGCAGCACGAAGTCGTGCCGGTGGATTCGATCGAGCGCGTCTCGGATGGTGATGGGTGTCTGGAAGCTCATGGGGGTCCCGGCCTACCTGCGAGATGTAGCGGTTCGCATCCGGTCCTCATGTCGTGGAACCGCCAGCAGCGACGCGGAGCTTGGTCTGCACGCGCTCGCGAACCTCGGTGTAGATGTCGACGCCGATCGCATGGTCGACTTCGAGCGTGACGGCGAGCGCGTACGGTACGGCGTCCGCGAGCACGGCGGCATCCTCCCGGCAGCTCACGTGGATGACGACCTCATCGCCATCCACGAACGCCGCCGCCTTCTCGCCCTCGAAGACCTCGTGCTGGACGGTGCCACGCTGTACCGCCTGCCAGTCCGCCCCGCGGCGCTCGAGATGCTTGTTGCTGCCGACGGAGAGCTTCGACTTCGGCGACGAGAACCAGACGTGGGCGCGGCGCCAGCGGTGGTTCAGGGGGTGGACCGGGGTCATCCAGGCGAGCGTGACCACCAGGCGGCGCCATCCACGCTTGCCGCTGAGTGACGGAGGCAGAGGGAACCGATGCTCGGCGCCGGCCTCCGCGGCGAGTGTTCCGCCAGCCAGTGCCGTAACCCGCGTCTCGGTGCACTCGCGCACCGCGTCGAGGTCAACACGCCCGAAGCCAAGCAGTCGCGTCAGGTACTCCGCGAGCTTGTTGCCGTTGTCTGGGGTCTTGAAGAGGGCCTGGTAGGCATCGCCCGCTGCTCCCCATCGTGCACCGTGAACGAGCAGCGCCTTGAGCCAGAGCGCCTCCGCAACCTGATCGAGTGCCTCTCCACCCTCTGTCTCCCGGAGCTCGGCCAGCACGGGCGCCAGAAGGGCCGCTGCTCGCGACATGAGCGCCGTCGCGTTGCTGGTCCCGCGGTTGGGCACGGTCGCGCTCACGTCGCCCGCTGTGGGCCCGGGTGTGGCCACGAGTTGCCCCGGGCCGTACGCGACGCGGGGCATCGCGAGTTCGGTGTCGGCGTCCAGAACAGGCTTCACCAGCGCGGCGCGTCCCCCGGGGGCAAGTACATCCGGCTTGACGGAGCGCTTGTAGCCCTGGCCCTGAGCGTTGACGGGACTCGGGAACCCAGGGTCCGCAGGATCGATCCAGTTCGGCCGGAGCGCGGCGGTATCGCCGTCCTCGTGCGTGGCCCCGACCGTGAGCACGTTCATCCCCTCGGCCGGCGAGAGCAGCCGACGGTGCCTCGCATCGGCCGCGATGGCCTTCGCGACGTGCTGTCGAAGCTCTTCCGGGCTGCTCGTCCCGACCTCGCTCCACGGACGCTCGAGGTTGACGGCTCGACCGTGGTTGCCAGCGCTCACCAGGAAGAGCACGTCGTACTTCCAGGAGAGCCAGTCGAGGAGTCGAGCCAGCGGACTCATGGTCCCGTCGAAGGGCCGGTCGGCGATGCCGATCGATAGGTTGATGACCGAGACGTTCGGCGCGGTCGCGGGGGTGTTGCCCTCGCCCTCGAACATGCGCCGCACCGCTCGGTGGATGAGGTCGACGATGAGCAGACCCTCGGACACGCGTTCATCGGGCGGCAGGTCATCCCAGCCAGGCTGCGTGAACGGCTGCATGATCGGCCGAACGTAGAGCGGCTGGGGAATCGGCTCGCCGGGTGAGTGCAGGTCGCCCCAGATGATGAGCGACGCCATGGCGGTGCCATGGAGCCGAAACCGTGCCTCGTAGTCGGCCCCGAAGTCGTCGGGGTCATCGACCGTGAGCCGTCCCGTCAGCGCGCGATGAGACTGCAGCGGAAGACCATCGAGCAGCGCGACCACCGGAGGCGTCTCGGGGGCAGGCAACGGTTCGTTCGGAAGGTTCGAGAGCGGCGAGACCTGATCGACTGCGATTCGGCCGGCCATCTGGCCAGAAGCGCGGAAGAACTGGATCTGCTCGGCTTGCACGAGGGCGACGGCGCCGCGGCGATCCTCGTCGAGCAGATCCTGAACCGCGGTCACGGGGAGCCGAACAGCGAGCGCGTGGTAGTGAATCTCGGGAACCGTCGCTTCCGAAACGACCTCGCCACCAAGCTCCTGCACTCGACTGCGGACCGCGACAGACGCCGCCGCGCGGTGCTGTTCATCTGCGCGAAACCAGAGCTCGATCTCGCAGGGTACGTTCTGGCGTTCCCACGTGAGACGGTCCCGCCAGTCTTCGAGCACGCCTGTCTCTTCGAGCCGGTCTCGAACGGACCACGGACGGATGTCACGCAGCAACGCGAAGACGTCGCGCCACTTCGTGAGCCCGCGCTGGAAGTCCTCGCCGCGCTGCCAGGTGTTCCAGAGTTTGAGCAGCTGCCGGAAGGCCTGCTGGTTGGCGAACATCAAGTAGACGCGGCCGCGGTACTCCTCGCGCGCCCCCTTCTTCTCGACGAAGAAGTCGTCGTCGGGCGGGATGTCGTCTTCGTCGTACTCAGCCAGGAACTCGAGGCCTTCGATCTTCGCAGCGGCCTTGAAGAAGTCGTCCACCGTGCCGGCGGTCTCGAGCACGAGCACGTCCTCGGGTACGAGGCCCGCGGCCGTCGTCTGCATCGTGAGCCGCTTCGCCTCGAACGCGGCCTCGAGCTCATCGAGCCGGGGGCCCAGGCGCTGCTTCTGGCGGGCCTGGCCGAGCGGAGCCGGTCCTCCGCCTCCGCCACCCTTCTTCGCGCGTGCCGCTGTGGCGGGTTCCGGCAGGATCAGAAGTGGACGTTCAGCCATCGTCGTCCCCCGGCGAGGAAGGTGTGGGTGCGGCGCGGCTCGCCCATTGCTTCAGCCGGTCTGCGACGATTGCCCGCACGTCCGCGCCGGGCATGGTCAGCACGTAGCGGCGCTGGACGTCCTGCGCGAACTGCTCGAGCTCTGCGAAACTCAGTCCGTCGAGCCGGCGGGCGAGGTGATCGTGGGTATAGCCGAGCTGCAGCCCGCTGCGCTTCTCGAACATTTCCAACCACGCCACGCGCTGGCCCTTTCCGGGGGCCGGCAGGTCCAGCCGGAGCTGAAAGCGGCGCCACACGGCACGGTCGAGGAGCTCGCTGTGGTTGGTGGCCGTGACGACCACGACGTGCGACGGGAGCTGATCGACTTGGAGCAGCAATGAGCTCACGACCCGCTTGATCTCGCCGGTCTCGTGAACGTCACCGCGCTCCTTGCCGATGACGTCGAACTCGTCGAAGAAGAGGACGCAGCGCTGGGTCCGGGCGTGCGCGAACAGCTTGGCGAGCCGCACCGCGGTCTCGCCGAGATAGCTGCCGATGATGCTCTCGTAGCGCACCACGAGCATGGGGTTGCCCAGCTCTTGCGCGAGAGCCTCGGCGAGCGACGTCTTGCCGTTGCCGGGAGGCCCGACGAGGAGGACGCGATTGCGCGGCTCGAGATTGTGAGCCCGCAGGAGATCCACTCGGTTGTGTTCCTCCACCAGCTCCGAGCAGGCCTGCTGGACGAGTGGCGGCAGCAAGAGGTCCCCGAAGCCGCGCCGCGGGCGGATCTCGTGGAAGAGCTTCGCCTCTCCGTTCGGTACCGCGGCGGTCGGCCGCGTAGGACGCATCGGCTTCCCGTTGAGATTGAGGTGCTCGGCGAGGCGGTCCGCGAGGATGTTGTGCTGCTTGGAGCGCTCCTCGGTGATGAGCGCCTCGAGCGCCTTCTGGAACAGCGCCTGGTCACCTTCGGCCCCGGCCTTGACGATGTCGATGAGGAGATCCGCGCGCGCCATCAGCATCCTCCGGTGTTCCCGAGCCCATGCGGGCTCGGAAAGGTAGAGGACCTCCATGCGGTCGCTGGGACTCTGACCGTCGCGAACATCACCACCCCTGCCGCATCGTCTCGCCGAGCTCGACGGGGTCGAGCACGGAGGTGGAGCTTTCCCAGTCGACGTCCTCGACGCGGCTGTACTTGGCGTCGAAGGGGT